>CAYVCL010000024.1:0-38976 GCA_964450185.1 uncultured Lachnospiraceae bacterium
TCCGTGCCTTTGCTACTGCAGTTTTTTTGCCATATTTCCCCATAATTCCAGTTGCAGTTTCACATAGTTTTTCCAATGCTTCTTCTGAAATTTTACCTTTTTCCCCTCTAACGGCATGCGCATTCCATTCCACAGACCTTTCAAATACGTAACTCCCAGCCCTTTTTTGAAAAAGAACAGTGTTTTTATCAAAAATCCCGCCATAAAGAATGGAAGATTGCATATTTTCTGGAACCATGGCATATTTTTTCGAATCAGGTAAATACTGTTTCTGGAAGAATGACGCACCTTAAATTCGTTGTATCTGGAGCCGCTTGCGCCACTTCCCTCATGATATACTTTTGCTTTCGGTTCATATACATTGCGATAACCGTACAGCCTTGCTCTGTAACCCACATCAATGTCTTCCAAATAAGCAAAATGTGCCTCATCAAAATAACCGATAGTTTCAAATACCTGTTTCCGGTAAATGGCTGCGCCTGCACAGGCGGCTGTGATTTCACATGGTCTTTCATACTCTTTCACAGACTTGTCTTTCCCTCTGGCAAATGCCCAGCCCAAGGCACAGTAATAGTCCCCTGCATCATCAATCAAGGATGGATTTTTCGCCTGAATCATCATGGATGATACGGAAAAAATATTATTTTTCTGACGAATCCTCTCATACAAAGCAGCCACAAAGTTTTCCTGCACCCGAGTATCATTGTTTAATAAAATCACATACGGTGTCTTTGCTGCTTTAATTCCCACATTGACCGCCTTACAGAAACCATAATTATCATCCAGGGGAATCAAGTATACCTCTTTGTATTTTTCCTGAACCAGTTCTTTACTTCCATCCGTGGAATTATTGTCTACCACAATAACATCAAAGGCAGGTGCTTTTTTCTGTGTCTGCAATGCTTTGATACATTTATCTATATAGGCTATCCCATTGTAATTTGGAATTACAACTGTCACTTCTCTCATACGTTTCTCCTAAGTCCATACTCTTGTTTCCTTGTTTCACAATTTTCATTGTAATAAGGATCTTCTCTCTCCAATGCTTCCTGATGATTTTCGTATATCACACTTTTATCTTCCTCATTGATTCTGCCTGCCGGAAAATCTTTTTCCCACCTTGCACTAATCAGTGGTGTATAAAGATTCTTGTATCCCGTACTTTGTAGGCGCAAACACAATTCTATCTGTGCAGCCCTTGCCCCAAGGTTTGGAAGAAAGCCTTCCATACTTCTAAGCAAATCCTTTTTTATGGCAAATACTGTACTGACGGCACTGACGGTTCTGGATAAGTTCAGCCTGTGCATAAAACCGGTTCGTCCTTTTTTATAATTTTCAAAGTAAGGCGCAACTAACTTTTCTTTCGTCAATACAAGTCCTGCTTCCTTCACCTTTTTCCCTTTGTGTTGAAGACAGCTTACCGCTCCCACTCCATGCTGCAGACATTTTGCAGCAAACACGGTTTCATAATCCGCCGTTTCCATCTGCACCTGTTCCGGTACAAAAATCACTACATCTGCCTTTACTGCCTCTGCTTTCTTATTTAAAGTATCTCCATTATCTTCCGCTCCATAAGATATCACCTTGATTTTTTCTCTGCTGATAGCTGTAGTCTGATAATGAAAGAATCCATAATTGTCTGTGGTCTGAATCTCTGCCTGCATTCCCTGACGTTTCATATGCGCTTCAATGGCACGTCTGGCTGCCTCATAGGCATACATTTTGCTCTCCGGTGAGGCTGCAGTAGAGTTTGCATGGGTACGCCAGTGATATAACACCTTCGGAATATGGTATATTTCCATAGTGGATTCCACACAACGTAAAATAAAGTCATAATCCTGAGCACCATCAAATTCTCCCCGGAAACCGCCCACTCGTTCAATAATATTACGGCGTACTACAAAGAAATGGCAAATATAATTGTTGGTTCTAAGAAGTTCCAAATCAAAATCCGGTTTAAAGTTGGGTCCGAAAAAGGTTCCGCTCTCCCCATCCATTTTGTCTTCATCTGTGTATACAATATCTATGGCTGGTCTGTCTTCCAACACCTTCATTACCTGAAACAATACGTCCGGTTCCAGTAAATCATCATGGTCAAACAAACCAATAAATTCTCCCGAAGCCATATTCAACGCTTCGTTGGTATTTTCTGAAATCCCTTTATTTTCCTGTAATTTCTTATATTTAATGCGGGAATCCTTCTGTTGGTACTCATTTATGATTTCCCAAGGCGTTTCTTTCGTACTGCCGTCGGCAATGCATAATTCCAATTTTCCATAGGACTGGTTTAATACGCTTTCTATCATTTCCCGCAAGTAGGTTTCCGGTGTATTAAATACCGGCACAATAATGCTAAAAGTAATGTCTTGTTCAAATTTATATTCTCTTTGCTTTTGCAGTTCTTCTTCAGACACCTGACGTTCTCTCACCCAAGAGTCATAATCCCGCTCCACTTTATCACGATACAGACGCTCACTCATTTTCACATAAAGACTAGAAAGGCTGTGATGCTGTAAATATTTGATTCCTCTTGCAATATAATTCTTTTTCATAAATTTCCCCTAAGCCTGCTGTGGCTTTTCTTTTCTTCTGGAATGCAACAAAAAGATTCCGTAAATAAGCACCACATTTCCGATTAAATAAATTCCATAATAATACATGAATAATCGGGATGGAGCTGTGATAAATATTAATGGCACTTTTCCTATCACACCTAACAACACCAACAGGCTGCACCATTTTTTGCGTACAAGACAGCAAATCACAGCCACAAGCAATACAACAAGCTGTGGTAAGAAGCTGTATACCACATAGTATAAGCCCAATTTTTCGATGCTGTCTTGATAACTGTTAAGTTCCAACAAGGACAATACCTGTTTTCTTATACCGGTAAAAATTCCCTGTCCGCCAACATATTCTTCTCTAAATTCCACATAATTTGCCACATCATCCGTGTCATATAATTCTGTGGTATTCATTAATATTCCATTGGAATTTACAAAAGTTTCCACACGTTCTTTTAAGAAAACATCCGGATACTTCCCTATAAGACTATAATACGCACTTTTAAATTCCTTATACTGAGCGCTGGTGTAATTTGTTCTGATTAAAGACGGTTCACTCCAAAACACAGAGATACCGCTTTTTCCGTTTTCATATCCCTGTATCATAAGATTTACGTCAATTACTTTATCAATCGCCCGAAGTTCTTCCGGCTGTTCTTCCTGTGCTTCACTTAATAGCGGAGCCAATGGCAACACCATGGAAGTAATTTCATACTGATCGCCTGACATCATTTTGTTTCCTAAGGTCTGTGGCATCATAACTGCTATGGTTGCCGCAAGGGTTACAATTACAAATTGCAGCTTTTTCTTTCTGCTCTCTTGCTTCCAGAAAGTGACAATATACACAATAGGAATCCATACCATATAATAGATGCCTTCTGTTCTCCATACAGATACCACAGCAGTAAGAAATACCGCAAACCAGGTTTCCTTTGCTGTAAGCTTTCTTTTTTCTAAAATCGCAGACAAAAATACTGCTGCCAGACAAAGTTCTAAAAATACATATACTGACATTCGCATTGGATACACATTGGAATCCAGTGCCGGAAATGCCAGAAACGGCAATAAGAGCCACAATTTATGTTTTAATTTCAAGATTCTCTGAGCTCTTTCGCACACGAAACCAACGCACAGGGAAATCACCGCACACTGCATAACGATTACCCCTGCCGGAACAGGAAGAACCATTAACGCAAATATATAAAAATAGGACGTTAAATATCCCTGCCAGAACGTAGGCATAAGTGTTTTGGCATCACGCAGAATTCCAAACTCGTCCATACGCCAAGCTCCCGGATACACTAACAATAACAAAAACATCATCAACAGAAAGTATACACCTGCATAAAACAAATATTCCCGGATGCTTTTTTCTCCACTTTTATATTTTTTGATTGTGTTTCCAAGTATCTGATAGCCTGCAATTAACAATACCAAAAATGCAATTTTTATTCCCCAAGCATAAAGGGAAAATATCACATCTTTGCTTGTTTCAAAAGAAAACAGACTGTATTCCAAAAAAATACGGTCTGTGGCAAAGGTGATAAGCCAATGCACAAAGGCTGTAATCAGTAATGGTTTCGAACATTTTATTTTCATTTTAATATTCCCTCTTGAAAATTTCTAACTCCTCCGGAGTTCCAAGTACATGGACTTTCCCGAAATCAATAATAGAAATGCGCACATCCATTCCTTTTTCAATCATAAAATTATACAAAGGTGCCACGTATTTCTCACCTTTTTCTAAATTTTCCTCATTGGAGTAATATTCCTGATATAAATCCTCATAAAGTCCGCAGGATTTGAAGTAATAAGCTCCCAGCGTACAATTATCGGAGATTCTTACCTTTTCACGCACTTCCACTGCCTTGTCATTTTCATCTAATTTTACAAAGCTCCAATGGTCACCATCTGCATGGAAGCATGGAATATAGCCATCTCCGGCAATATCTTCTGATTTTAACTCATAACTTTCCACATAGGTATCAATGTTGTAAATCATAAGTTGAGAAGACTTATCCCAGTAAGGTGCAGCTAACATGGCTGTGGTTGCTTGTCCATCGGTAAGTTTATCGATTTCCACGATTTTCACCTTGGTGATATCTGCCATCTTACAGTGAGTTTCAATAAAATCTGCTGCATTATCTTCTTTTCTCACAAGAAAGATGTACTGGGTATCTGCACTGTTGTATCCTTTTAAACTTTCCATGGACCAGTCAAATAATGTTTTTCCATGAGCTTCAATCATGTATTTCGGTACGGTGTAGCCTGCCTTGGCAAATCTGGAACCTAATCCTGCCATGGTAATTACTATTGTCATCATAAATTTTCCCTCCAGCCGTCACAAAGCTGTTTTAATTCTTCTTCGGAATATTTCAAAAATTCATCCGGACGCACAGCTCTGTCGTCTACATAAAATCCTCGTTTTCCAGGCCATGGTTTTCCATAAATAATTTCATCGTAAGGAATGTCCCATTTATCCAGCCACTGCAGCAAAACTTTTGCTGTATTGGCATTAATCAGACCGATATTTCCACCATAGCTGTTCATGTTTCTGGAAGTAAACAGTACTATTTTGGCACCTCCCGCCTTATATTCCCGAAGTTTTTCCACCATTTCCGGGTAAGGCACCAAATCCATGTATTCTTCGTCTTTTTTCTTAATTGGACAGATGGTTCCGTCAATATCAAACACAAAACTTAATCCTTCAAACATTCTTCTACCTCATCTAATATTTTCATTCCGTTTAACAAAAATCCAAAGGTCTTCTGCACATTGTCCATATGAAGTGGCAGCATGGACAAGAATAAAGATGCCTCATACAATCTTACTGTCACATAGTCAAAACCGTTTTCCGCTAAAAATCTCTTGAAAATCTTCACGTATTCCGAATTATCAAAATCCAGTTCTAACTCCAGTTTCATGTCACGAACCAGCTTGATTTCATATAAACCATTATTAAAGAAATCATAACGCCCACAAATGGAATGAGAAAGTTTAGCCAAATCATAATATGGATGCACATACAATTCTTCTTCGCTCAAAGCCCCCTTCGGGTCAATCAGCTTAATCAAAGAAGTTTCTTTGTGGTATAAAATATTGGAAAAACATAAATCCCCATGTCCCACTGCAAAAAAGTTCTTGGACTGGTCACGCAATTTTACTTTTTCATATAATTCTTTATATTTTGCAACGATTTCATCAATACTCTGGTACTTTGTGCCATTTTTAATGTTGTTGTCAAACACCTGATAATAGGAATTTTCCTTCAACATTTTCATACGTTCCAGCACTTTTCCCACATACAGATTATCCGCTTCTTTTTCGTACTGCTCTTTTGTGACTTCTTTAGTATTTCTTGACTTAACAAAGTAAAAAAGTCGCTTTAAGATGTCTTCAAATTCTTCCACACCCACTGCCCCATGGACAAAACGAATGGCTATATCTGTGGTATGAACTCGTTCCATGGTATAGCTTGCTGTTTCTGTTTCTTCCTTATAATCAAACGGCATCACAAACCACATTTTCATACTTTCCGGGAGCAGATAGTAGTATTCATATTCACTTTTAATCTTTTTCTTGTTGGTAGAGCTTTTGGTAACGGTAAAATCATCGCTCTCCAATGCATTGAAAAATCTGGCATCAAAACCACTGGTGATATATTGCAGAAAATTGTTTGGTTCTCCCAAATCCACCAGACAACTGCTCTGAATTGCGTCCACATTCTGCAAGCCTGCCATGTCCACAATTCCTTCCTTATTATATTCCATTGCATATTCCAAATAATCCGGAATGCTTTTGCTTAAAAACAATGCTGTTTTCTCATTTTCTTCCACACGCATGGTCTGCTGTACAAACTGAGCCTTTTCTAACAATACTTTAAAGGCTTCTCTATTGCGAATACCAAAAGAAGAACGCATATGTATCACTGCATATTCTTTCGGAAAGTTCTTTAACTGCTGCCATACTTCTTCCTGTTCCTCTTTGGAACTGTAAGAGTATGCACCCGCTACAAAGCTTTCGCCCTCCACTTCCTCTAAAACACGCATTTTTAAGGTTTTTCTTTTTAAAATTGTTTCACCAAAGGATTTATTTCCTGTAATTTCTTTTATCTTCTGATTTGGTCTTTCACTGTCTTCGTATAGAAACACTACTTTTCTAAGCATTTTTCTGACCTCCCATTTTTCAAGCATTTTCCAGAGCAGAAATATGATAACAGCATCGCTGCCAACAATCCCACTGCACTTACAAATATATAATCATTTTTCAGGATTCCTGTACCAGCTCCAAAAATCCCACTGACATATCCTGCAAACTGCGCCATACCAAAAACAATTTTGAATACTCCCGCCATAATTTTTAGGAATATAAATTCAAATATCCAGCCAATACAGGAAAAAATCAACACCAGAAGGAATCTTCCCTTCAGCAATCCTGCCACATAATCGTAGCACATTTTAAAATTTTCCAATATATACAGGAGTCGTATGGTTCTCTTGCTTGTGCCATGTATCATCAAAAAACGATTCAAATAGCTGTAACTGGAATATAAAAAAATGCATCCCAGCAATACAATTAATACAATCAACAACAGAATCACTGTCACTGCAGAAATGCTGCCGGCCACGCAAAAATCATATGGCACTAAAAACAGCAACAACACACAAGTATCAAAAATACGATCCACAATAACACTGATAAATCCCATTCTTACGTTCTTTGTTTCATGAGCAAAGCAGTAGATTCGAAACAGTTCTCCACTTTTAAATGGAAGCAAAAAGTTTACAAACGTTGTCTTAATATAGACCTTCACAAAGCGCTTGAATTCCATCCTCTGCTCCATCAAAACCAGATAAAACCGCAAAAGTTTCGCCCCATGAAGAATCAGAAAGCACAAGAAACACAAAAAGACAGACAAGACAGGGGGCTTTAAATCCCCTATCGTCTGCCAACCATCTGACACTGCTTCCCTGCCGATTCCATACAGAAAAAACGCTGCCGCCACAAGAAAAACGATATTCGTTATTTTATATAAAGTGTTTTCATTCTTCTTCACTTGTTATCCCACTTTCTGCCACAACCGTTGAAGCGTATTTTATAATTCTTTTCTCACGACATTCTGATGTGATAAATTTTTTCGGATTTACTGCGTAAGAAAACAGCATTTTCAACACGGTTACTGCCTGATGAAACATTTTTACATTTGACACCTGATCGTCTTCTCTCCAAGTAATTGGGAAGAAACAGATGTTGTGCTTATAGTAATCTGCCGCCAGAATCATACAGTAATTAAACATCAGATTATCTGGAAACTTTTTGTAAAATTCTTCCTGCAACATGTCCACATGATACATGTTAAGTCCTGAACCTAAATCCAACACTCTTTGTCTTGTGACAATAGAAAACAATGTGTTATAAACCACATTTCCGAAGCTTCTGAACTTAGAATATCCCTTTAATTTAGAGCCATTCATAAAACGTGCCCCAAGACAGCAATCGTACTTTTTATAGATTCCCTTTTTTAATACCGGTAACAGGTTATGAATATCTCCCTGGTCATCTCCATGAAGTACAATTACATAATCAAAATTATTTTCTTTTGCATAAGCAAAAGCACTTTTGTGAGAACCACCCAAACCATAATTTTCGTTATTTCTAAGAAGCTTCACCGAAATATCCGGGTGTCTTTCAATAAATCGTTTTACCACTTCTTCTGTATTATCTGTACTAATATTGTTAATTACTACCACCTGAGTAATATATTTCATCACGGATTCATCTAGCTGTCCAAGCACTCTCACAATCTGTTTTTCGCAGTTGTAAGCAGGAATAAATAAAAGAATTCTGTCTTTCATACGCTTCTCCTTTTTATTTTTTCTCTAAAAATAACTTTCTTGAAATAAAATTATATACCATAACAATTCCGGTTGCTAAGATTTTACCAATCATTTTCATCATATTATGGGAAACTAATTCTGCAATGATTGCAATATTTTCATACGCAAATTCCACAAACAACCATACCAAAAATTCGTTTAAGCCAAGTCCAATCAGACTTAAAATCACAAAGATTACAAACTCTGCCTTCCTGTCCATGTCCTCTTTCCGCTCAAACACAAATTTCATGCTCATCACATAATTAAAAATCACAGACACAGTAAATCCAAAGAAATTGGCTACTAGCAATGGCACCGGTGTGAAATACACCAAAATAGAATAAATTCCAAAATCAATGGCAAAAGATATCACACCAACGATGCCGAATTTCATAATCTGCTCTATTATTTTTTTCATATTGTACCTCATTTTCTTTTTGTTTAGACATGGCGTAAAACCATAAATTGTATTATAGCACATAAAGATGTGATTTGACAACGGGGGGGGGATTGGATTTTGGGTGGATGGTGGGCGGTACGCCCATGATAGGGACAGAAGTTTGCCTTCGCAGGAACTATTTGTGACACCTATGAGCGTCCTGTTCGCCAACCACACACCGCAACCACTCCTACTCCAAAATCGCTTCCGCCACCTTACGAACACTATAATCCTCAAGCATTAATTTTTTATGTAAATCTTCCACATTTTTTATGCGAAGTTCACATCCTTGCTGTTCTAAAATTTCATCCATCCAAATAGCGTAATCATATATATCATTTGGAAATTCCCTAGCGAATGCTTCATTGGTTGTGCTTACTGTAAATGATCCACCAAAAACATTTACTTTGGTTCCATCTTCCATATACAGATACATGGCAAGACCTTTTCCGTCAGTATCTAAAGTATAATAAGATACATCCTCCCAGCTATATTCTTTTGTTTTCATCCAATGTTGTACTTTAACACCATCCAAAGAATATACTTCATACCAATATTTACATCCTACACAAAGTATTCCCAAAATCAAAATACATCTTACAAGCCAAACGTATTTCTTCTTTCTACTTTCCCCAGTACCTATCTCTTCTTCCGAAACTTTCCCTGATAATTTCGGTAACCACTGTGGCAAAAGCCATATCGCCATAACAATAGTCGCATATAACACCAATGCACCAAAACCCTGATTCAAATAATAAACAGATTCCGTATCCGCTATTCCATCAAAGTGTGGCTGCATCAAAACAACTTCACAAACACAACACACAATCACCCATACCACGAAATACAAAACCAAATTCAAAAACTTCCTAACCACCAAATCCCCCTCACTTCTTCTCATAACTGTTTCCACTCAATTCCCAACTACAGAAACTTCTAGGGCTGTTTAGGTTTGCCAACGCACAGCTCATAGGTGTCACAAATAGTTCCTGCGAAGGCAGTCAAAGAGGCGCCTTTAACGGAGGTGAAATCCACTGTCTACGCAGACTTAGGCGCGACTGCTCTCAGGAGCGTCTTAGTCGTAGTTGACAGTTAGTTCACCGTAGTGTTGCCTCTGCCTTCACAGGAACTATTTGTGACACCTATGAGCGTCCTGTTCGCCAACCACCCCCCTAGAATTTTCCTACCGCAACGAATAATCCGAATAATCCAACGAAAAGTTCACATTATAATATGGATCTCCAGCCTCCAATTCCTTACTCCACTTCTGCTTAAAGTTATCACATTCTTCCATATAACGCTCTCTCTTTGCCTTGGAATCCTCAAATCCTCTGGATTTTGATTCAAAATGAAAAGCTTCTGCGAATGGTGTGAAGATGTTTAAATAGCCTTTTTGACGTAATTTTAAGCAAAAATCCACATCGTTTAATGCTACTCTGAAGTTTTCGTCTAAACCGCCTACTTCTTCGTAAATACTTTTCTTTACCATCAGGCAGGCTCCTGTAACCGCGGTTACATTTTGGGTATAGCATAATCTTCCCATATAGCCTAAGTTTTCTTTTGGCATACCGTAATGGGTGTGACCGGCACTGCGGTGGGCTCCCAGACCAAGAACGATACCTGCATGCTGAATGGTGTTGTCCGGATAGAACAATTTGGCACCCACTGCACCAACTTCTGTTCTCTGGGCATGCATTAACAGTTCTTCTATCCAATTTGGTGAAATAATTTTGATGTCGTTGTTTAATAAAATCAAATACTCGCCTTTTGCTTCTTTCACACCGGTATTATTGATTTTAGAATAATTAAATTCACCCTGGTAAGTAATCACACGGATATTTTCCTGCTGTTCCAATTCCTTATAATAAGCAAAAATGCTTTCTTCCGTACTGTTATTTTCCACTATAATAATTTCGTAATTGGTATAAGTGGATTTCATACGGATAGATTCGATACATTTTTCCAAATCTTCCTTGTGGTTCTTGTTTGGAATCACAATGGAAACCAGCGGATTTCCTGTGATTTCATAGGACAACTGGAAAATCGTTGGAAATGCTCTTGTGCTTTCCACGGATTTTACAGGGATTCCTTTATCTTTACAATAATCTCTTACAGCACGTTTTGCTGCATCGATGGCATATGTTTTTGCATCAATGTTATCTGCCACAGAACCTGCGTGAGAACGCCAGTAATATAATACCTTTGGAATATGTTTTACATTTTTTGCCACGCCTGTCAGTCTTAAAATCATATCGTGGTCCTGACTTCCATCATAGGCACTTCGAAACAGTTCTGTCTGCTCTAATAACTTTCGGTCAAATACGGAGAAATGACAAATGTAATTGTTGGCAAGCAGATTATCCGGTGAAAAGTCCGGTTTAAAATGCATGGTTGCCATGTTGTCAATGCTGTCCCCATGGAATGTTACTTCATCGGTATACACATAATCTGCATTTTCTTCGCAAATTATCTTCATATTTTCGTACAAAGCACATGGATGAAGCAAATCATCATGGTCAAACAAAGCAATAAACTCTCCTGTTGCCATCTTCAAACATTCGTTGGTATTTTCTGAAATACCAAGATTTTTCTCTAATTTTTGATATTTGATACGTTTGTCTTTTTCTGCCAGTTCCTTACAGATTTTTCCCACGTAATCGTGTTCCTTGTCACTTCCATCTGCCAGACAAAGTTCCCATTTTCCGTAGGTCTGTTCCTGAACGGAGGCAATCATTTCTCTTAAGAATTTTTCCGGTGTATTATATAAAGGTACTAAGATACTAAATGTAATATCCTTGGAAAACTGAACCGATTCCTGAAGCTTTCTCTCCTGTTCGGTTGGATAGCTTTTGCTTCCGTAGTCCTTCTGTACCTTCTTTTGATGCATTTTGTGTGCAATTTTCTTCATAACACCAATGATACCGCCATACATCACATAAGCCGTCTTCATTCTCTTAAAGAAAAAATATACCACTCGCAAAGGTTTGGTTATTTTCCATGCCGGACTGTTTTTTATTTTTGCCAGATTTGCTTTGGCAAATTCTGCATCTGACAATGCATTTTCGTATTTTATGTCAAGCTCCTCGTATCGGCTCATCAATTCTTCGTATTTTTTCTGTTCCTGCTCATAGAGTTCTTTATAATCCATTGTATTATTACCTTTCCTTCCACGCTAACTGTATACTTTTACTTCTTAACGCCCAAAAACGGAATCCGCTTGGCAATCTTGTACGCCGGAGATGCATATATTTTCTGCAGCGTGTCGTTAGCTTCCACTAACTGATTCGTCAAATCCGCCACTTTATCTTCTAATTTTTCTACAACCTCTTCCGGATTTTTAATTTTGATTTCTTTGGCATCCCGCGCCCCTGTCATAAGCCACATCTCCATTTCCTTGTCACATACCACGTTACTTTCAAATGTGTAGTTGTCATAGCACTGTTTATATTCCTGTGCCATTTCTTCTAAGCTCTTTAGCTTCATATTGGTAATATTTTTCTTTTTTCTCTGGTAATCTTCTTTTTGTTCATTCCAAATTGCAAGAATTTCCTTCATGATTTCTTCCGGCTTTTGATTTACGTCCACCAAAAAGCCAATATCTTCTGCTTTAATACGCTCACTGATAGCACCAATATCCGTTGCCAGAACCGGAATTCCACTGATGGCAGCTTCTGACAAGGTATAACTGAAGGTTTCTGCCCAAAGCGGCAGCAGACATACCAAATCAATACCATAGCCCTCTAATAAGCCCTGTACCATTTCCTGACTGTAAGTTCCCACCTTCACCAGATTTTCCTGCTCAATGGCATCCATGGTTTTATCGCCAATGGTACCGATAATGTACCACATTACCTCATTTTTATTGGTATTGGATTTGATAATATCACCAATCAGGCGGCTTCCCTTGGCAGGAACCATTCCGCCTAAAAAGCCTACTTTTAACACATTCTCGCATTTTTGCGCCACATTATTCCGCACTCTGACTTTTCCGTCCGTATAAAATGTTCCGTCATACTCTAAATATGCCCGAAAAGCTAATTCGCCCTCTGCAAACATACCGGAAAAACCATTGATTAAAAAGCCACACATATTATAATTGGAATTTCCACACCGGTCTGCCTTCACATCCAGTCTTAAATGCTTTTCCGGCAGGAACACATAGGAATTTCCCTTTTTATCCACCACTTCAATGTAAGTCTTTACCAGCAGCGAGGATTTTCCCCGAAGCAATGCCCAACCCATGCCAAAGGTTTCATCCAGATTCCATTCCACTTTATCTGTTACAATGGCTTCATCCAGTTTTACGGAATTTTTTAATTTATCTGAATTTACGATTTCGGAAAGTCCGTGGTAAATCACCTGCATTTTTTCTGCCAGATGTGGATAGAAATTTTCCATAATTTCCTTGGCACTGTAAGATGGGAAAAATAATTTTTCGCAATATCCCAGCATTTCCTTGGCAATATCCTGCCACTCCTTATAAAAGCCTTTGGAAAATCCAAACGCTTCTTCCAGACAGCAATCGCAATCGCCACACGTCTTTGGAGAATCGCAAAAATGCATAGACGCATCCAGAAGCTTTATAGTTGGACAAATATAATAATAATCGTGAATGGTGCAAAGTAACGGAATATTTCGCTTCTTCGCTTCCCTAAATACATCAAAAGATAAATCTACCGTATGATGAACATGCACCAAATCAATAGGAAATGCGGATAACACATTTTCCATGATCTGAGCAATCTTTTCATCAAAAAGAATAGGTTTATCTTCCAACTCACCTACGAAAAACTTATAAACTTGTCTATCTTTAGAATAATCCGTCACACGGATATATTCCTCATCTCTTGCCAGTACATACAAATTATAAGTCTGTCGCAGCTGATCCACGAGATTTTTCACATGAAGCTGTGTTCCTCCTCTGTTGTTGGAGGCCTCCTCTGAAAAATCTCCGTGAAGCACATACAATATGCTTTTTTTATGTTTCCTTTGAATATTCTGTTCCGAATTCATAGCAAATCCTCTATCCCCCGACATATTATCAGCGTTTCAATGGTTTTATCACCTTTTCCATTGCACAGGCAAGCTTAAAACGTTTGGAATTATAAATATTTGTCAATTCCTCCTGTCTGACCTTGTCTTCCTGCTGTAATGTTTCATATTTTTCTTTCAGAGAACGTAATTCTTTTCCGTAAACGCCGTCTACCAACTCATTCTCTGACATAAAATCCTCGTTTGCCGTCAGGTAACCTCTTAAAATTCGTTTCGCATCGAATGTATTTTCTAAATGCTTTGCTTCCTGCTGTAATGTGTTTAATGTCTGCAATGCAAAATTTCCCTGCGCCGTCTGAACTACTTCTCCAAGGGAAAAGGCGCGCATCACATCTTTTAATATTTCTTCTTCTACTTCCTCTGCCAATCCGGTCTGCACTCCAAGTTCCGGGGCTGAAAAGGAAAAGAATACTTCATTTCCATTACAAAAAGCTTTTACTTGAACACTTCTTTCCTGTCGCACTGCAAAAAAGGCTTTTTCTTCTTTGTTTTCCACAGGAAGGGTGTCTGTTAAGTACAGTTTTCCACTAGAAGCGTAATTCAATTTCAAGTACAGTTTTACATTTTCCTGCAAATCCCTATTGGGATTCTTGCTGCAATACTGTCCGTTGCGCTCTATATAAGCAGGATAACGCTCCCGCAGAATCCTCTCATGGTCTTCTAACAGCCTTCTCTTTTCCTCACTGTCAAAGGAAGCTGTTCCTTTGTGATAAATAAAGGTATCATCACACATCAAATGCATATAGCCCTGCTGTTCTGCACGATGACAGAAATCGTTTTCCTCACCGTAGCCCTTACCAAAGGTTTCTGCATCGAAGTAACCGATTTTTTCAATTACCTCCCGCTTAATAAACATACAAAAGCCTACCGCTACCGTCACTCTTGGATATCTGCGATAATATCACCAATCAGGCGGCTTCCCTTGGCAGGAACCATTCCGCCTAAAAAGCCTACTTTTAACACATTCTCGCATTTTTGCGCCACATTATTCCGCACTCTGACTTTTCCGTCCGTATAAAATGTTCCGTCATACTCTAAATATGCCCGAAAAGCTAATTCGCCCTCTGCAAACATACCGGAAAAACCATTGATTAAAAAGCCACACATATTATAATTGGAATTTCCACACCGGTCTGCCTTCACATCCAGTCTTAAATGCTTTTCCGGCAGGAACACATAGGAATTTCCCTTTTTATCCACCACTTCAATGTAAGTCTTTACCAGCAGCGAGGATTTTCCCCGAAGCAATGCCCAACCCATGCCAAAGGTTTCATCCAGATTCCATTCCACTTTATCTGTTACAATGGCTTCATCCAGTTTTACGGAATTTTTTAATTTATCTGAATTTACGATTTCGGAAAGTCCGTGGTAAATCACCTGCATTTTTTCTGCCAGATGTGGATAGAAATTTTCCATAATTTCCTTGGCACTGTAAGATGGGAAAAATAATTTTTCGCAATATCCCAGCATTTCCTTGGCAATATCCTGCCACTCCTTATAAAAGCCTTTGGAAAATCCAAACGCTTCTTCCAGACAGCAATCGCAATCGCCACACGTCTTTGGAGAATCGCAAAAATGCATAGACGCATCCAGAAGCTTTATAGTTGGACAAATATAATAATAATCGTGAATGGTGCAAAGTAACGGAATATTTCGCTTCTTCGCTTCCCTAAATACATCAAAAGATAAATCTACCGTATGATGAACATGCACCAAATCAATAGGAAATGCGGATAACACATTTTCCATGATCTGAGCAATCTTTTCATCAAAAAGAATAGGTTTATCTTCCAACTCACCTACGAAAAACTTATAAACTTGTCTATCTTTAGAATAATCCGTCACACGGATATATTCCTCATCTCTTGCCAGTACATACAAATTATAAGTCTGTCGCAGCTGATCCACGAGATTTTTCACATGAAGCTGTGTTCCTCCTCTGTTGTTGGAGGCCTCCTCTGAAAAATCTCCGTGAAGCACATACAATATGCTTTTTTTATGTTTCCTTTGAATATTCTGTTCCGAATTCATAGCAAATCCTCTATCCCCCGACATATTATCAGCGTTTCAATGGTTTTATCACCTTTTCCATTGCACAGGCAAGCTTAAAACGTTTGGAATTATAAATATTTGTCAATTCCTCCTGTCTGACCTTGTCTTCCTGCTGTAATGTTTCATATTTTTCTTTCAGAGAACGTAATTCTTTTCCGTAAACGCCGTCTACCAACTCATTCTCTGACATAAAATCCTCGTTTGCCGTCAGGTAACCTCTTAAAATTCGTTTCGCATCGAATGTATTTTCTAAATGCTTTGCTTCCTGCTGTAATGTGTTTAATGTCTGCAATGCAAAATTTCCCTGCGCCGTCTGAACTACTTCTCCAAGGGAAAAGGCGCGCATCACATCTTTTAATATTTCTTCTTCTACTTCCTCTGCCAATCCGGTCTGCACTCCAAGTTCCGGGGCTGAAAAGGAAAAGAATACTTCATTTCCATTACAAAAAGCTTTTACTTGAACACTTCTTTCCTGTCGCACTGCAAAAAAGGCTTTTTCTTCTTTGTTTTCCACAGGAAGGGTGTCTGTTAAGTACAGTTTTCCACTAGAAGCGTAATTCAATTTCAAGTACAGTTTTACATTTTCCTGCAAATCCCTATTGGGATTCTTGCTGCAATACTGTCCGTTGCGCTCTATATAAGCAGGATAACGCTCCCGCAGAATCCTCTCATGGTCTTCTAACAGCCTTCTCTTTTCCTCACTGTCAAAGGAAGCTGTTCCTTTGTGATAAATAAAGGTATCATCACACATCAAATGCATATAGCCCTGCTGTTCTGCACGATGACAGAAATCGTTTTCCTCACCGTAGCCCTTACCAAAGGTTTCTGCATCGAAGTAACCGATTTTTTCAATTACCTCCCGCTTAATAAACATACAAAAGCCTACCGCTACCGTCACTCTTGGATATCTGCGAATACTACAGTGTTCCACTAATGCGCCCATTCTCTCTGGGTCATACCCGCATGGCAGCGCATTATCCTGCAAAAATTCCGGCACAGAGCAAAGAGTTGCTGCATTGGATAAGGGTGTTACCGTTGCCGCTGCACGTTTGGAATAAGCACAGGCAATGATTTTTTCCACCCAGCCCTTAGTTACAACGGTATCGGAATTTAACAATATCACATCCCGTTCAGAATACTGCATCCCCTTATTTACACTGGCAGAAAAGCCCTCGTTTACAGGGCTTTCTATCACATGAATCGCTTCCGATTCCACACTTTTTAAATAGGGTAACACATTACTGTCAGGACTTTTGTCATCTACAAGAATCAGACGGTGTTTACTTAAATCCGTATTCTTCTTTACGCTTTCCACGCATTTTTTCAGGTCTTCTAATCCATTATAGACTGGTACAATAATATCAATCTGCTGACTCACGGCTACTCCTTTCGCTTGTTTTTAATCAATTTTGCTTTTTTCAAAAGTTTATATTCTGTGCTGTTTTTAATCGTTTCCAACTCATTTAATTTCTTCCGATAGAAACTCATAGTTTCTTCTTCCGGCATCACTTTGATTTTTCCTGAAATCGTGATTTTTCCTTCTATCGGAAGACTTGGATTTATAAAATACTGTGGATCCCCACTGATGAATATTTGAATTCCGTTCTTTTCAAATTCCGCGTTGTTCCCAAGAATTTCATCACCTGTTAATGGCTCTCCATTGATTTTGGTAATCTGTACCTTACAGCCCTTACCCTCCAATGGATCAAAGCGAAGATTTTTAATGGTTGCATACTTATCCAATGTGAAATCCATGGAAAATTCTCCACCATTGATTTTCAGGTATTCTTTACAGCAGTCTGCCGCACAAAAACCGTTTCCTGTATCATAAAACAGCGCACATTCCATACCTTTCTGGCTTTCTGCAATTTTAACCAATTCTCGCAATTCCAAAGTTTTCACATCTGCACCGTATTCTGCCAGTTCATTTCCGCCCACATATTTTTCAGCAAAATTCTTTGCCCATGTTTCGTAAACTTCGCAGGCAGTTGGCAGGATATTTAATTTTTCATACATAGCTGCTCTGGTAATCCGCTTCTGCAAACGATTTCCATGCTGTGTATACAATTCATTTACCAGACGCCATACAATAAAGTCCACCGGCACCGGCATATCAAAAATCCATTCACCGTCAATGATTACATACCCATCTTTACGACAAATAATATTATCACAGATGCAGTCAATGTTTGCAGGGCATACCGTTCTTGCCTTATCCGCTTCCATTCTGTTATCCCCAAAGATTTTTTCAAATTCTTCGGTGTGATAATTCACTTCTTCGGAATGCTCCTGTAAAATTTTCTGAATTTCTCGAATAACAGCTACAATTTCATCTGTTTTTTCCTGGTCCATCATTCGGCTGATTTTCGTATCTAAATTTTCATCTTCTAAAAATTCATAACGAATTACACCTTCTTTATATTTGCCCGGTAAATTAAGCAGCTCTTCAATATTGTTCATGCGGCTTTTAATGGCTACACGCTCAATATGAGGCACTGATTTCTCATTTAACGGTTTCTTAATTACATACTTTTCTTCGCCCTGATAAATAATGGTAGCAATTCTAAATTCTTCCTTACGGCCACAATTCATCTTGGCATAAAGCAACTGTTCTTCCTGCTCTGCTCCTTCACTGACAACGGCTTCTACAAAGAAAGAATTGGCAAAACTCTGCATGATACCTTCCTTTACCAATGCATCACTTACACTTTTCTCATTGTATAAGCTGTAACGTGTCGGATATAAGTTCATATATTCTCTGCCGTAAGAAGCACTGTTAATGGTTTCATCTGTATAAATTTCACTTGGAAATTTGTAATCAGGATATGGATAATAGAATTTAATACGTTCCATTCCGCAATTATGGAAAATATCTGTTAATTCCTGCTTGGAGAAGGTACGTACGGATGTATTATCCTTATATTCATTCAACCCTAAAAAGAAAGCGTCTGTATGGTCTTCGTAAGCGCCTGCAAAATATTTTTCACCCAGACGGTTTTCTATTGCCATCAAAATCTTTCCACCCGGCTTTACAAAGCTTTTAATATTATTCAGGAAGGTTTCATATGGCTTTTCCCCTTCCGTGTAACTCAAGGCATATTCAAATACACCAATTAAAATCACATAGTCAAAACCGCCGTTGAAATCCATATCATTTAAATTACCTACCATAATTTCCAGATTATCGTAATCTTTATGGCGTTCGTAATTAATTTCCGCACGTCGCTTGGATAACTCCACACTAACTACACTTCCTGCATTTCTACACAAAGCACCTGTAACAGCACCACAACCGGCACCAATTTCCAATACACGGTCTGTCTTCTTTAATGGGTACCAGTTGATAATATTTTCACGCCATGCAGAAAGATGGTATGCACAGGCATAGCTTCTCTTATTTTTCGGTATCTGAGTAACATTTAAGCCCTCTTTTACGAAATTTAAGATATCTACTTCCACATCACCGTCGGAATAACTATCCACATTGTTATAATATTTTAAATTAAGCTCAGCCATTGGTCTTCTCCTAACTTATCTTTACTTCTGTGTCCATATCATAATAACCAACCGTATTTTTATCTGAAATCACTGTAATGTTACATACATCATATAATCTATGATATACGTTAAATTCACCTTTTTCAAAACCGGTGCAACCTAAAGATAACAAGTATTCTGCTCCCTGCAGCGTCATCTTCTGACGGAAGGAAACCTCGATTTCCTCTCCCGCTTCTTTCGGTCCGATATCATTCTTTTCAATCATAGTATTCGTTCCGGTAATCTCAATTCCCTGCACGTTTTTAATAGAAAATGCACAGATTGGTTCCGGTATCTTTTGGTTAAAATGCAATTTTACCCGAATTGTAAATTCTGTTCCTTTTTCAATAGTATCTGTCACAATACCATTTTCATCCTCGATAATATAAGACACAATTTCTGCTGCCTTATTACCATACTCCAACAACTCCGGATTGGACTGAATTGCTTCTACTTCCGGTTTCTCTTCCGGTATTTCCACATTGTTGATGTCTTCTTCTTCCTCATCATCCAATGGCAACTGTCCCACCAAAAGCTTTTTGTACATATCAATCATGGCTTTTGGTGTTCCTTCTTCTAATTTCACGCCTTTATTAATCAAAATAGCTCTGTCACAGTATTTACTGATACTGCCTAAGTCATGACTTACGAATAAAATCGTCTTTCCCTGCTTTTTGAATTCTTCAAATTTACGATAGCATTTCGCTTGGAAAAATACATCCCCTACGGACAATGCTTCATCCACAATCAAAATATCCGGATCAATATTAATGGCAACTGCAAATGCAAGACGAACAAACATACCGCTGGAATAAGATTTTACAGGCTGATTTACGAAATCACCAATATCCGCAAATTCTAAAATAGCATCCAGACGCTCATCAATTTCCTTTTCACTGAAGCCTAACATAGTTCCATTGAGATACACATTCTCAATTCCTGTGTACTCCATATTAAACCCAGCTCCCAGCTCCAACAATGCAGAAATACGTCCGTTTACCTGCACATCACCGTCTGTCGGATTCAACACTCCTGTAATAATCTTTAAAATGGTGGACTTTCCGGAACCGTTGGTACCGATAATCCCCACTGTTTCACCTTTTTTCACTTCAAAATCAATATTCTTCAGCGCAAAATGTTCCTTGTATTTTTTCTTCCTTGTAAGACCCAAAGACTCCTTTAAACGGTCGGAGGCTTTATCATACAATTTATACATCTTGGATACATTTTTGACTTGAATTGCAATTTCTTCCATACAAACTCCTTACAGCACATCTGCAAAATGTACTTTTAATCTTCCAAATATTTTGGTTCCAATCAAATACATTGCTATGGTAACCACAAAGAAATATAACGTATTTACCGGATGTTCAAAGAACCATTGTTTCTGGTAAAAAGCGTCACGATAACCATTTACCACATAGTAAAGGGGATTTAACTTAAATATCCACTGGAAATTGTCCGGAATCATCTGTAATTTCCACATAATCGGTGTCAGCCAGATGCCCACCTGCAATACAATGTTAATAAGCTGTGATAAATCCCTGAAAAAGATGACTACGGCACTGGTAGCATAAACCATTCCCAGCACCAGAAGCATCATACAAAATGTATAATAAACAATCTGTAATGTATACAAATCCGGTGTATATCCGTAACAAGTAAATAATATCACGGTAAACAGCACGAAAAAGCTGTGCACAAACAATGCAGATATGATTTTAATTACCGGTAACACACTTATCTTAAATACTACTTTTTTTACAAGATAATTATATTCTATCAGTGCATTGGTTCCACTGTTTAACGCATCCTGAAAGAAAAACCATGGCACAATACCTGCCAATAAATACAGAATAAATGGTGGATTTTCCAGTCCAGTAGAACGTAATGATGTGACTCCAAACACAAACCAGTATACCAGTACAGTTACCACCGGCTGCACAAACGCCCAGAAGATTCCTAAATAGGAGCCTGCGTATCTTGTTTTAAAATCATTTTTCGCTAATTTCCAGACAAGATGCCTGTTTTCATATACATCTTTTACCAGACTTGTTCTGGTCTTTGTTTTCTCTGACATATCTTTCTCCTAAATGGATTATTTCTTTAAAGAAGCAATTCCCGGCCAGTTCTGGTCTTTTTCAGAAATTGTTAATTCCATATCTTCCGGAATTGGCCATGCAACACCGATTTCCGGGTCATTCCATGCAAGTCCACCTTCATCGTTTGGATGATAGAAATCAGTACATTTGTAGGAAAATTCAGCAACATCAGACAACACTACAAATCCATGGGCAAAGTTCTTTGGAATAAAGAACTGTTTCTTGTTTTCTTCTGAAAGAAGTACACCAAACCATTTTCCATAAGTTTCAGAACCCGGACGTAAATCTACTGCAACGTCATATACTTCTCCTCTGGTAACACGCACCAGTTTATCTTGTGGGAAATTAATCTGGAAATGCAGTCCGCGAAGAACTCCTTTTTTAGACATAGACTGGTTGTCCTGTACGAATTCCATGTCAATTCCTGCTTCCTTATAATCATTGTAGTTATAAGTTTCCATGAAATATCCTCTTTCATCTCCAAAAACAGTTGGTGTAATAACCTTTAATCCTTCGATTTCACATGTTTCTACTGTAATTTTTCCCATTTTATCGTCCTCTTTTCTTTATTTCTAACTCTTATAATCCATTGGCGATATCTACCAGATAACGACCATATGCGGTTTTCAATAACGGTTCAGCCAGTTTTAATAACTGCTCTTTATCAATAAAACCTCTGCGGTAAGCAATTTCTTCAATACAGGAAATGTACAATCCCTGACGTTTCTGAAATGCTGCCACGAAATCTGCAGCATCCAGTAATGCATCGTGATTTCCGGTATCCAGCCATGCAAATCCTCTGCCTAAAGTTTCTACACGCAAAGTTCCTCTACGCAGATATTCATTGTTAATGCTTGTGATTTCAATTTCGCCTCTTGCAGAAGGTTTTACATTTTTTGCAATTTCCACTACATCATTGTCGTAAAAATAAAGTCCCGGAACTGCATAATTTGACTTTGGATTCTCCGGTTTTTCTTCGATGGAAAGTGCCATACCATTTTCATCAAATTCTACTACACCATATTCTCTCGGGTCACGAACGTAATATCCGAAAATAGTAGCCCCGCCTTCCTGCTGTGCCACTTTTCGAAGTACCTTAGAAAAGCTCTGACCATAGAAAATGTTGTCACCAAGTACCAATGCAACAGAATCTTTTCCGATGAAATCTTCTCCGATAATAAATGCATCTGCCAAACCTCTTGGCTTGTCCTGCACTGCATACTGAATGTTTAAACCTAACTGGCTTCCATCCCCCAATAATTCTTCGAAAATAGGCAAATCTCTTGGTGTGGATATAATCAAAATATCTCTAATTCCTGCCAACATAAGTGTAGACAATGGATAATAAATCATTGGTTTATCATACACTGGCATAATCTGCTTTGAAATTGCCTTGGTGAGTGGATACAGTCTTGTGCCTGAACCACCTGCTAAAATAATTCCCTTCATTTTATCTTCTCCTTTTGCAATCCGCTTAATTCTAACATGCACAAAGCGAGGGTACCCTGCTAATCCCGCAAAACACCCTCACATTTGAATTTCGTTTCTTACTTGTACATTTCCTGATAGTACTTCTGGTAATCACCGCTGGTTACATTTTTCATCCATTCTTCGTTTTCTAAGAACCATTTGATGGTAAGCTTAATTCCATCTTTGAACATAGTTTCCGGATACCAGCCGATATCTGCCTTAATCTTGTCCGGTGCAATGGCATATCTTCTGTCGTGTCCCTTACGGTCTTCCACATAAGTGATTAACTGTTTTCCAATGTTTGCACGTCTTTCGTCGTTTTCCGGCAGAATTTCTAATAAAGTTTCAAGAATAATTTCGATAATTTCAATATTCTGCTTTTCGTTGTGTCCACCAATATTGTAACGTTCACCTAATTTTCCCTGTTCCTGTACCATGTCGATTGCTTTCGCATGGTCATCCACATATAACCAGTCACGTACATTCTTTCCATCACCATATACTGGTAAATTCTTTCCCTGCAATGCATTGTTAATCATCAATGGAATTAACTTTTCCGGGAACTGATATGGTCCGTAATTGTTAGAACAGTTTGTAATGTTCGCTGGGAATTTATAAGTGTCCATATAAGCCTTAACAAGCATATCGGAAGATGCCTTGCTGGCTGAATATGGGCTGTGTGGATCTAATGGTGTAGTTTCATAGAAGTAAGTATCTCCTTCCTCTAAAGAACCATACACTTCATCCGTAGAAACATGAAGGAATTTCTTGTTTTCCTTGTATGTCCCATCTTCGTTTTCCCATGCATTTTTTGCT
Source organism: uncultured Lachnospiraceae bacterium (assembly GCA_964450185.1). Taxonomy (GTDB): domain Bacteria; phylum Bacillota; class Clostridia; order Lachnospirales; family Lachnospiraceae; genus RUG11237. Next base: position 23,909 of record CAYVCL010000024.1, read on the forward strand.
GCATTTAACATAACTAATGTTCCAAGTACGTTTGTCTGTACGAACACTTCCGGGTTACGAATACTTCTGTCTACATGACTTTCTGCTGCAAAATGTACAACTCTGTCAATATCGTTTTCCGCAAAGATTTTCTCGATTGCTTCTTTATCGCAGATATCTGCTTTCACAAATGTATAATTATCTCTATTTTCAACGTCTTTTAAGTTTTCTAAATTTCCTGCATATGTTAAGCAGTCCACATTAATAATTCTGATTTCATCTCCGTATTTACGAAACATGTAATGAATGTAATTAGAGCCGATGAAACCTGCTCCTCCGGTAACTAAATATGTTCTCATGTAATTTCCTCCGCTACTGGTTTCTTTCAAAAATTTAATTTCTGACATTTCTTTCCTATGGTATGATACCATAATCTTATTTTAAATTCAACGAGTAATTCTTAAGAATCTCTTAGTAATATCTTTTATATCCTATATTTCTGTCTACATAACCGCTAATTCCATCCACATAGCCTTTGCTGGAATACTGCCAGATGGTAAATGGGCCTGTGTACTCCGGTGCTGAAGCGTAACGAGCCAGCCATACGTCATACTGGTTCAAATAGGACATATTTAGATTATTTTCCAACCAGCTTTTACTTGCATAAATCATCGGTGTATATCCGCCATTCTTTACTTCTGCACAAAACGCATTCACAACACTGGTTCGCTGTGTGGCACTCATAGAATTGGCTCTTCCGCCGGAAACATACTCTGTATCAATAACTACCGGGTATGTGATTTTATATGGTGCAATCTTCTGCAAGGTCCACTGAGCCTCCTGCTTTGCTTCCTGCTCTGTAATTGCCTGACTAAAGAAATATACACCCACATCGATTCCTGCCGCCAAAGCGCCCTTAATGTTTGTTTCAAAATATGGATCTTCTGTAATCGTTCCATAGGTATATCCACGATATCCCACACGGATAATAACAAAATCAATTCCTGCGGCTTTTACACGATTCCAGTCAATATTTCCCTGAAATTTTGAAACATCAATTCCCGCAAAGCTTGTCTTATTTATATAGGTTTGGGAACAATTCAAATTAACATTTTTGCCCGTCACCTTTTTCACAATACCTCGGACATCTGTAATATATACTTCGATTTTATATGCTCCTGTTTCGTACTTGTGTTCGGCAACACTGATGTTTTTCTTGTATACACCACCAATATTAACTGCCTCGCTTTTTACTAAATCATCTTTTCCGTTTTTAGTTGTATATGCTCTTACTTCTACGGATTTGATTTCCGCTGGTGAAGTAACGCCGGAAATATTTACCTGAACAGAACCTTTTTCATCGTTCTGATATGTATAATATACGCTTTTTGCAGTGATTCCCTTTACGGTAAAGGTTTTCTTCTGCACCAGTTTTCTGGAGCTTCCTTCTAAGGTTATGTATGTATACGCATAATAAGTTCCAATATCTTTGTGCTTGCTGATTTGCACACTTGTGGTATAGGTTCCATCGCCCTTATCTTTGGCTGTGTACCATTTTTTATCGTCACTTCCGTTGTTTTTACTCCACACAGCTACCTGAACTTTTTCTACCGGTGTGCTGTATCTTACATTTTTCACAGTTACCGTATACTTACTCTGGGTACTGTTGGCTTTTACGCTCATGGAAACATTACAGTTTACATGAATTGTTTTGCTTTTTTCTTTCAGGTATCCTGTCACACCTCTGCTGTCCCAGACTTTTGTCTGAAATATATATTTCCCTGACTCATAATTATGATTTGCTGCATTAAATTCAAAGGTCCAATAATTTCCTTTTTTCTTTGCAGTATACCATTTCGCATCATCTTTGCCATTGGTATTGCTCCAAACTCTGACACGTACTTTGGTAACGGTTGCCGGTGCATTGATATTGCTGATACGTACGGTACAAGTACCTGCACAATTATCTACATTTTTGAAAGCAACACTTCCACCTTCGATTCCTGCAATATTGATGGTTTTCTTTCCAATACTGATTTGCTCACCGGTTTCCTTTTTCAAATAGGCTTCCACATAATATTTTCCAACCGCATTGTTGTGCTTTGCAATTCCAATGGTTTTCTTATATACTCCATCGCTTTCTGTCAACGTATACCATTTTCTTTTATCTTTCCCGGTTACGCTGTTCCACACACAGATACGAATACTTTCTTCTTCCTCAAGCTCTCTGATATTACTTACCGTAACACCGATTTTTGACTGAGCACTGTTCTTTTTTAATTTTATGGTTGCCTGAATCTGTTCTGTTTCTTCCTCCATGGCATTACTCACCATGGGCTTCATGGCTTCACTCATAATTCCTGCAACACATACCATAAATAATATCGCCCAAAATACACCTCGTATTTTCTTCCATTTCCTTTGTTTCATTTTCTTACTCCTTATCTTCATTTATATACTGATAAACTATGTAGTTATCACTTTCTCCCACTGGATTTAATCCTGCATCTTTCAAATATTCATCCATTTGATAGGATTTTTTCATTACCAAAAATTCTACATTTTTCTTTTTTAGAGTTTTTCGCAGTTTTTTTCTTTCAATCTCTATACCACTGTCCACTACTTTTAATAAATTTTGTGCATAGAGGTATTTGTTCTTTCCGTTATCGTATCCATACTGCTGAAAATGCAGATACGGTCTTCTGCCTACAGCCCATACAATGGATGGATTTTCTGCCCGCACCATTAACTGGGTTGCCTGGTCAAAGGCACAAACCGGATTTTCCACCGTCTTATTTTCTTCTATAATCTGGCATATGGTTTTTACATCCTGTGGAATTTTCTCCATACTTCCCGGATATTTAAGATTATCTTTATTTACGTAACCATTTCCCATCAGTGCAAGCATTAAAACACAGATGCCTGCCATCATAACTTTTCCCGCTGCCCCTTTTACTTTTGCAAAGCAATTTACTACCACATAGGATATTACAAAAATCACCGGAATTGCCCACAGAAAGCGGTAAAGTGTAGCACTATCTGTAAGTTTTCCCAAAATTTTCATGGATACGTCATTAAAGAGAAGCACCACACTTAATCCGATTACCCAAATAAGAATCTTTTTGTCTTTTGTTTCTTTTTCCTGCATATGGTATCCCAGAAGCACCAGAAGGCTTGCTAAAAACAACAGACCAATGCCGGACTGTCCCATATAACTTTTCACTGTTTCTAATATATAATTTGTTACGCTCATACACTACACCTTTATCACAAAAACACCTAACGTATACAGAAGATACATCACCAGATACACCATATTAGGAATCATACATACAATTCCCCTAAGAAGCACTTTGCCGTTTCTATTCACAATGCTTTCGCCCAGAACTGCGATTCCAAGCATGGCTGGAGCGATAAGAATTGCTGACATAGATATGGGAACACTAGCCATCATAATCACAAACAACGCTTTCCAGTTTGCCCTGTTTTCTATGTCCTTATGCAAAAGAAGCATAATCCAAAGAATTGTAGGCAGTACCACATTGGCACAATAGGACTTCGCCTCATAAGCTCTAAGAATCAAAAACTGGGAAGTGGTATATTCTGATAAGAAAAACAAGTTTAAAATACCGGCTGCCCAGAGAAATCCGGTTGCTTTTGTAATAGAATTACGGAACAATGCCTGTCCCAAAAGATATACAATAGCAAAATACAATATAACATCCAAGGTACCCATCACATATTTTTGAAAACTGACTGCCCCAATACCTGTTATTTTGCAAAATACTGCACTGTTCATATAAAAACCTGACATTGCATAACGCAGTGGCAATACCGTTTCCGCCGCTCCATTTTCTCCATTGATAAGGTACATGGTATCTGTATCCACTGTGGTGCTGATTGTTCCTATATAATAGGCAGTATCCCATCCCCAGTAATTCTGAATTGCAGTGAAATAGCAAAAAACCAATACCACACCTGCCATTGCCAGATAACATTCGATAGATTTTTTATTTAGCAGGTTCCATTTTGGTTTCCCCTGTTTTCTTACTGTCTTATATAATACAATAAAAGCGCACACCAGTACACTGGTAACAACTGCCATCCATATACCAACTAACAATGTAAGATGCTGTTTTAATAAAATTAATGGTAATGCAAACAGTTGAAACAGGGCAAAATAGAAAAATAAGCCCAACACAAGACTTTCTATCAGAGAACTTTTCCGTTTCAACAGATAGCTCCCCAGATATCCAAACAGGGTAAATACCCCCAGAAAAATCATTATCATAAATACACATTTTAAAAATTCAATCATACCTTTGCCTCTCCGAAGAACATTTTGTTCATTTTTAGAAATCGTTTTAGTATACCATATTGTTTCCATTTTCCGCAAGCATTTGACATTTTATTATAACTCTGCTAGAATGTGGCTGATGTTATTTGCATCGTTTTTGAGAGGAAATAGAATATTATGAGAAAAAAAGAACGTTACAAAAGGCTGCTATCTTTAATGCTCGCCTTTATTATCATCGTTATTCAGACCTTGATTTATGCTTATACGTGGTTTACCGCCTATGACGGTACACTGCCCAAAAACTTTTTCTACAATGGTCATCTTGTATTGATTGCATTGTATGCGCTGTTACTTTTGTTCTTTTCCAATGTTTACAGTGCTTATAAAGTTGGGTATCTGCGAATTATGGACGTGCTGTATTCTCAGTGTTTGTCTGTTATTTGTGTAAACTTTGTCACATGGTTACAGTTGTGTCTGTTAGGTTACCGTATTATGCCATATATGCCTATTGTAAAAATGACTATTATGGACGGAATCGCCATTATCGTATGGTCTTTCTTTTCAAATTGGATTTACAAAAAGCTATATCCGGCTAGACAGTTACTGTTGATTTATGGAGATCGTAGTCCAAAATACCTGATTCATAAATTAAACTCCAGAAGTGACAAATACGCTATCCACAGTTCTGTCCACGTAAATGAAGGTGAAGAACGAATTAAAGAATTAATCAATCAGCACAAAGCTGTTCTCGTATGTGATATTGATTCACGCATGCGAAACGATATTGTAAAATACTGCTTTGGAAAATCCATTCGCTGTTATATTATGCCAAAGCTTTCCGATATTATTATTATGGGTTCTGACAGTATCCACTTGTTTGATACGCCATTACAGTTATCCCGTAATTTCGGTCTGGCACCGGAAGAAAAAATAATGAAACGTGCTTTAGACGTTGTCATTTCGCTTATTCTTCTGATTGTCACTTCACCGCTTATGCTTATCTTTTCTTTGTGCATTAAGCTATACGACGGTGGACCTGTTTTCTACAAACAGGAGCGTCTGACACTGGATGGTAAAACTTTTATGATTTATAAGTTCCGAAGCATGCGAGTAGATTCCGAAAAAGATGGAGCAAGACTTGCCATGAAAAATGACAACCGTGTTACTCCTATCGGAAACATTCTTCGTAAACTCCATTTGGACGAGCTGCCTCAGATTTTAAATATTTTGAAAGGTGAAATGTCTGTGGTTGGTCCAAGACCGGAACGAAAAGAAATTGCAGACCAGTATGCGAAAGAAATTGAGGAATTCCCATTCCGTCTGAAGGTAAAAGCCGGTTTAACAGGATATGCTCAGGTGTATGGTAAATACAACACTACACCATATGACAAATTAAAATTAGATTTATATTACATTCAAAACTATAGTTTCTTTTTGGATATCAAGTTGATACTACTTACTGTGAAAATATTATTCCAGAAGGAAAATACAGAGGGCGTGGAAGCTTGGCAGACTACTGCCTCTAAGAAGGAGGATTCGTAGGGTCCATTCCAATGTAAACGTGAAAGGGACGCCCCAAAAGAATACAAAAACAATGCCCCGGAAGGCAGAACCAAACAGCCTTCCGGGGCATTGTTTTTGTATTCTTTTGGGGCTGTGCTTTGACAGGCTTTCGGTGGAATGGAACTAGTGGAATCCTTGGGAGGTTGGTTTGTTCTTTCTGCTGGATAATTGGCTTACTGTGTAGGAGGCTGTTATTAGGAAGAAGGTTATTATGGAGTAGTGGTATCTTTCTTGTACTTCGATTAGCATATGTCCCATGGTTAGGCCGATTATGTATAGGAGGGTGAAGGCTATGTTGCCTTTTGGGTCTTTGAAAAATAGTATGGCACCTAGCATGCTTAATGTTACTAGCATATAATAAAAGCTGTTGGTGGCGAATTCTATTTTTTCGCTGGTTTTTCCTTTTAGAGAAACTTCACTGTATTTTAGGTGAATAATAATACCGCTGCTGTCGTTTCCTAGAAGGGTTTTTAGTTTTGTTTTTAGTAACTGGATTGGGTTTGACAGATTTTTTAGTTTCTGCTCTGCTTGTCTTTTTTCTTCTTTTTGAGCTTCTAAGGCTGGTTTTTCGTAGCCTTCTTGTTGGAAGCGGTTTACATTGCCAAGCACCTGATTCCAGTCTTGTTCGTTCCATTTTCCTCCAGTGGATTCTTCTAAGCCTACGCACACATGATACCAGCTAAATCCGCCGGTAGAGGTGCCGATTCTGCTTTCTACATGATGGGTTGCCAGTTGATTTCCCACACCAAATACTGCAACGGTAAGCAGGAGCAACAAGGCTTTCTTTTTGTTTATTTCTGATATTCGTACCATAAACACTGTGATAAATAAAGCTACAATCACAATGGCTCCTACAGTTCTTGACATTTGAAATAATACCAAAACTGCGCCTGCAATCACTGCACACAGTATTGATTTCTTTTTTTGTTCCTGTACTTCTTCCATTTTTAAAATCAGACACCAGAACACCAGCAATTCTGTTGTGTATAAAGGCTCTGATAAAATAAAGCTGTTCCATAAGGACTGGGATGGAAACACAATCCAAAGGCCACTGCAAACCACTGCCATGGAGAAGCCGCCAAGGGATTTTCCTATTTTATAAAGACACATCATAGATAGCACGGATAAGCCCACATTTAAGACTACTGCCACTGTAGTCGTTGTGCTAAACAGTTTAAAAAACAGACTTAAAAATTCGGAATAGCCAAATACATGAGGAAACAATGCAATATACAGCGGATTCACCGTATAATGATAATTTTCCGCAAGGCTTAGAGCCGTTTCATAAAAGGTCTTATAATCTGCCACCGGCGTTGGATGAAAGATATTTGCTGCCATCGCTTTTACCAGTAAACAAAGCCCTGTCAGGCTTATAAATACAATGATTTCTTTTGTTTTCGAAATATTTCTTGGTAAAAGAAAGGTAAGTCCTGCCAACAAAATGGCAAATCCAACACCAAAAGCCGCATATTTTGTTTTGTCCTGTATGCCAAAAGCCATAATTGTCATACAAATAAATTCAAAGCTGATTATAATAACCAGCTTTGAAAAAACAGTGATGGATTTTTTATTCATAAAGCTTTTCGCCATATACTCCATCCTCTATTAACTTTTTAAAGGAATTTACAACAGATTCTTTATCTTCTTTGTATGTAACACCAAACCATTTATCTCTGGTTTCCAATACTTTTACTTCTGCTTTTCCCTCTCTAATCAACTGATCGATAATAATTGGAAGTAAGAATTCTTTCTTTAAGGCTTTATCCCCAAGATGGCTTAAGAATCTTACAAAACCATTATCCAATATATCTAAAAATTTAGGTGTCAGTCCCCACATGTTCATAGATGCATAGCTTTCCGGATCGATTACTTTCTCGTTTCCGTCATCATCTACTGCAACAACTTTATCACCTTTACGTTCAATTCCACTGGTTTCATCTACGTCAAGAAGAATATGATTTTCATCGACCCTTGCTACCCCTCTGGTAACTGCTCCATTATCGCTTAAGGTATTTCCAAGAATGAATCCTGCCATACACATCGGAAGTTTTTCCTGATTTTCATCCACGTTCACAAGATAATCATGCACCTTTACAAATGCTTCTTTTCCATAATAATCGTCTGCATTGATTACTACGAATGGATCTTTTAAAATATCTTTACAGCTTAATACTGCCTGACCTGTTCCCCATGGCTTTGTTCTTCCTTCTGGAACTTCGAAGCCTTCCGGAAGATCATCGATTTCCTGAAATGCATATTCACATTTTGCTATTTTTTCCATGCGGTTTCCGATTACTTCTCGGAAATCTTTTTCTAAATCCTTACGGATGATAAAAATCACTTTATTAAAACCTGCTTCTAAAGCATCATGAATAGAATAATCCATAATAATTTCGCCATTTGGTCCTACTGGCTCTAACTGCTTGATTCCTCCGCCAAATCTGCTTCCGATTCCCGCTGCCATAATTACCAATACTGTTTCTCTCATCTTTTTCCTCCTGCTAAATTGGATTCCTCTTGCTCACCAGCGCATCATTGTAAATCCATAATATGCCGCACGCTCACATTCCATTATAAGATATTACCAATTTTAACGCAACTAATATTTCACATTTGTAATATTTTTGTGAAAAATCATCTGTATTTGCTGTTCCATGCACTGCGCAATATCTTGTCCTGCCAGATACTGTTTACTAAATTCAACTGTTAGTTGAATTGCTTCTTCCACATGAAATGCCGGCTTCCATCCAAATACTGCTTTCAATTTACTGCAATCTAATTTTAAGAAATTTGCTTCATGAACTGCATTTTCTTCCGCTAAATTTTTCCAAGTAATTCCTTCCTGCCACTTTTCACAAAAGATATCTACCAGTTCCCCGGTAGTTACGCAATCACACTCATCCGGTCCCACATTGTAGTAATCTGCATATTTGCCGTCTTTTTCCTGCATCATGGCAATATACAAGTATACATACAACGGCTCTAGCACATGCTGATACGGTCTGGTAGAATGAGGATTTCGTACTATAATAGCTTCCTTTGCCTGAGCTGCACGAATACAATCCGGAATAATTCTATCCACTGCAAAATCACCGCCGCCAATCACATTACCTGCTCTGGCTGTGGAAATTGCCACATTCTTTTCTGCAAAAAAGCTGTTTTTGTAACTGTGGGTTACTAATTCAGAACAACTTTTCGAATTGGAATAAGGATCAAATCCATCCAATGGTTCATTTTCCCGATAGCCCCACTGCCATTCCTTATTTTCGTATACCTTATCTGTGGTTACGTTAAGAAAACTCTTTACACTTGGGGTAGTTCTGACACACTCCAGTATATTTACCGTTCCCATCACATTGGTTTCGTAGGTATACACAGGATTTTTATAGCTTTCTCGCACAATCGGCTGTGCCGCCAGATGTAATACAATTTCCGGCTGTACTTTATCAAAAAAAGCCTTTAAATGCTCGAAATCTCTAATATCCCCGATTTCAGAAACCATCTGTTTCTCTATACCACAAATTTCATATAAGCTTGGATTTGTAGGTGGGTTTAAAGAATAGCCATAAACTTCAGCCCCCAACTGCAGTAACATCTTGCACAGCCAGGTTCCTTTAAATCCGGTATGTCCTGTCACCAAAACCTTTTTTCCCTGATAAAATTCCTGCATTTTCTTCACCTTTTTCCGTTTAATGTTTCCATGGTGCCTGACCGCTGTTCCACAAATCTTCCAACTGATTTTTATCACGCATGGTGTCCATACACTGCCAGAAACCTTCGTGGCGATATGCCATAAGCTGTCCCTCTGCTGCACAACGTTCTAACGGTTCTTTTTCAAACACTGTGGTGTCATCCTGAATATAATCAAAGATTTCCGGATTCAGCACCATAAATCCTGCGTTAATCCATCCACCGTCTTCTTTTTTCTTTTCTGCAAATCCATGAATTTCATCTGCACCATCAATATCCAGCGCACCAAAACGTCCGCCCGGCTGCACTGCCGTAATGGTAGCTATTTTTCCACTCTGTTTATGGAAATCCACCAGTTTATCCACTGGAACATCGCTCAATCCGTCGCCGTATGTCATCATAAACGGTTCATTTCCCACATATTTCTGAATTCGCTTAATACGTCCGCCTGTCATGGTTGCATAACCGGTATCTACAATGGTTACTTTCCATGGTTCTGCATCATTGTCGTGTATCTGCATGCTGTTTCCATTGGCAAAATCAAAGGTCACATCACTTTTGTATAAATAATAATCTGCAAAATACTGTTTAATTATGTGCTGTTTGTAACCGCCACAGATAATAAATTCATTGTATCCGTATGCCGAATAATGCTTCATAATATGCCATAAAATCGGCTGTTCCCCAATTTCAATCATTGGTTTTGGCTTTAAATGGCTTTCCTCACTGATACGGGTTCCAAAACCTCCCGCTAAAATTACAACTTTCATTGGTTCCTCCACTTTATTTCTACGCTTCCTTTTTCTTGAAAACTAATAATTTACTGAAAATATAATTCAAAACAATTACCCATACGCTGATTACAACTTTTGCAAGCATTCCTTCCACCCCAAAAATCGCCTGATTCATGCCAAGCCATACCAGTACCGGAAACAAACCGATTTCAAAGATACCGGAAAAGATTCTTGCCCCAAGAAACATTCCCAATTCTTTCCACACTACTTTCAGACTCCAGCTTTTACTTTCAAATACCCATAATTTGTTGGTGATATAAGCAAAGGCAACGGCTCCCACCCATGCAATGATATTGGCAAGGGTCAGATTCACTACATTGCCAAACGCCACAAGCACTGTATAAATCACCCAGTTGACTGCTGTGGTGCCTACACCAAAAATCAGGTACATGATAATTTCTTTGTACTTTACAAATAACTCTTGTATTTTTTTCATTTTAATAACTCCTCAGTATCTCTGCTATTTTCTCAAAAATTTCTTATAAAATCCTGTCCGCAATTTGTTTGGAATCAGACACACTACCACCTGTCCTCCGGCAGATATCACAAAGTCCATCAAACCCGACACTCCCATTTTATGAAGCTTCCAGCGAAAAGAAACGGCAAGTTTTGCATAGGAAAATCCTCCCCTGCGCTGGTACAAATCTTCCCCTGCCCGCATGTACAAAAGGCTTTCTGGCAGATTGTAGCCCTCATAGCCGGCTTTTAATATCCTCGCCCATAAATAATAGTCTTCAAAAAACGGACAGTCCTGATAACCTCCCACAGCTTCTACAATACTTTTTTGATACATCACGCTTGGATGGTTAAAGGGATTTCTTTTGGCTGCAAATTTTCTTATTTCGCCACTGCTTTCCGGCATTTTCCTCACTGCCATTATCTGGTCCGTGGTTTCTGCAAATTCTTCTACCGCACTGCCCACAACCGCTGCTTTATGCTCTTTCATGGCTCTTAGTTGTTTTTCCATACGTTTTGGCTTGCTCACATCATCACTATCCATACGGGCAATGATATTATGCTTACAATATTTCATTCCCTGATTCAATGCCCTGCCAAGCCCCACACTTTCTTCCAACGCAACAACATTCAGCCTGTCCCCATAGGTTTGCTTCTGCTGTGTGATTACCTGATTAAGTTCTTTGGTAAGTTCTCCATCACACACCAGCACAAAATCATCTGTAGGACAAGACTGATTCCAGATACTTTCCATGCTTTGTTTCAGATATTGGGCTTTTTCTTTATTATAAACAGACATTAGGACAGAATATTGTTCTTCCATAGAAATTCCTTTCACAGGCTCACATACATTGTTTACGAACCTAATTCCTTATTTTAGAATTTTGACAATCTTCTAGTAATATAACACATTAAACAACACTTTGCAACGGCAGAGTTCACCCTGCTAATTGTAAAATCCCCCTCTGTCTGCTATACTTATTTCATTGTGGCAATGACAAATTCTCTCATTGCCTTTGGTAAATATTCGACACTGGAGGAGGAATTTTACATGTTAACTACATTTCGCAAAAAAGCTTTGCACTTTGCTTTGATTTTACTGCTTAGCGCTTTTATTGGTTATGGCTTATTGGTGCTTATCTTTTTGATTCCCGGTAATTCGCCTAAAATAGTGACACATATTACAGAATCTCTGGAAACTTTTATCACAGAATCTCACTATCCTCAGGCTGTCACCGGAGTGGAACACAGTATGTTAGACAATTATACCGATGGTTTAATGCTTAACAATGCTGTCTACAACGGCGATGAAAATGCATTTATGAAAGCGTCTAAGGTGTATAAATACCTTTATGAAAACCAGACTCCCATGGAATCTTTGATTTCCCTGTTTTCCGGTAATACAGATTTTCAAAAGAATCCATATTCTCGCTACTGGCATGGTTATCTGGTTGTGTTAAAACCTTTGCTTTTGTTCTTTAATTATCCGGAAATTCGTCTGTTAAATTCGGGATTACAGTTGATTTTATTTGCATTGGTAATCTGCGCTTTGACTTACAAAAAGAAAAAAGAATATGTGCTGCCTTTTTCGTTATGTATCCTTTCATTGATGCCTGTTTCTGTGGGATTATCACTGCAGTATTCTGCAATTTATTATATTTCCCTGCTGGCAGCACTGGTACTTTTGCTGTTTGGGGACTGCTTACTGGAAAAACACTTACTGCCGGAATTTTTTCTTTTCATTGGGATTTTAGTGAACTACTTTGATTTTTTCACCTATCCTTTGTTTGCTTTGGGACTTCCTTTGTGTGTTGTCTTTTTCCTTTATGACAAATTAAACCTTCGGGAATCTGTTGGAATGTTTGTAAAAACGTGTTTTTCCTTCGGTTTTGGTTACAGCATGATGTGGTTATTAAAATGGCTTATGGGTACTGTAATTACTGGTGATAACGTATTCAAATCAGCGTTGGATAAATGTGCGGAACGTACTTCCACCACCGCTTTTGATACCACAATTACCATTTCCGATACTTTAAAGTTGAACCTCGGCATCTTTGCAACGAAAAAACTGCTTCTACTTTTGATTGTGGTTGTCTTTGCCCTGATTTGCTACAACCTTTATCGGAAAGTAACTGTTAGCAGTATTATAACTTGTATTCTGCCCTATGGAGCAACTGCCCTGCTTCCTGTTTTGTGGTATGTGTTTGCATCCAATCATTCCTACATTCACCATAATTTCACCTTCCGTACCTTTTCTGTGGCAATTTTCGCCTATTTGTGTATGCTGGTGCAACTGGTAATAAATGCAAAGCAAACCTCAGACACGGTGGTTGAAACCCCTTAGAAATTATTTGATTCAGAAAGGATTGGCACTATGAAGCTTGATTCATTTTTTCAATATACAAAGAAAAAAATACATATTACAGTACTGTTCTCTCTCCTGTTTACACTGCTTTTTGTACAGGGGAGTCACATTACCTTTTCCGGCAATATTGCAGGAAGTCTGAAAAAAAATTATATAACACCTTGGACAATTCGGGATTTAGGACTCTTTCTTCTGTTCTTTCTGGCAGCTTTTGTGCTTCTTTCTCTGTTAAATTATATTGCTGGAAATTTTTCCGTAACTAAAAGAGAAACGCTGTCTTGGAAAGCTGCTTTTACCTATGTGCTGATTCTTTCTGCACTGTTACTATTATGCTGGAGTCCTTATCTTTTAAGTTACTATCCCGGCTCTGTATTGGCGGATTCACTGGTTTCCATCCGTCAGGCACTTTCAGAGCGCATCACCAGCAACCATTATCCGGTGGTGTATTCTCTGTTTGTGGGAATATTTATTAAAATTGGGCTGTTTCTTGGCAATATCAACACAGGAGTATTTTTATACAGCTTATGCCAATCCCTTCTTATGGCTGTGACCTTATCTTTCACTCTTGTGTGGCTTTATAAAAAAGGCGTAAACAAACTGATTTTGCTTATTTTCTTTTTGTTTTATGGAATTATGCCATTTTTCCCAACTTACGCCATTATCCTGTGGAAGGACCCCATTTATAGCTGTGCATTGCTTCTTTTAATGCTTTTACTCTTTGAAGTGGTGGCTTCAAAAGGTACGATTCTGGCTTCAAAAAGAATCATTGGTGCTTTTGTATTCCTCTTTGCCGTTATCAGCTTTTTCAGAAACAATGGTATTTATACGGTGATTCTTTGTAGCTTCATTTTATTGTTTTACTACCGTAAACAAATGCTTCGGGCTTTTGTAATTTTTCTCTGTTTTATAGGGATTTACTTCGTTATTACAGGACCTGTGTATACAAAGCTTGGAATTGAAAGTGAATTTGTAGAATCTTTGGGAATTCCTTTGCAGCAATTAGGTTATACCATTGCTAACGATGGGGATTTAACTCCCGCCGAAGAAGAATTTTTATTTACAATTCTTCCGGAAAAGAACTGGAAAAAGAATTATCGTCCCTGTATTGTGGATACCATTAAATGGGACCAAGAATTTAATGCCGCCTATCTGGAGGAAAATAAACTTACCTTTATCAAGGTTTGGGCTTCTGTGTTAACCAGAAACTTTGGAAATTATGTAATTGCCTACTGTATGGAAACTTTTGGTTTCTGGAAGCCTTTGGTACAAAACAGCTATGGATATGTGGATACTTATATATCTGACAACGAACTTTCCATTGTACCTACCGATATGTTTGCCCAGATATTTGGAATATCTATTCAGGAAAATTTAGCCTCTTTCCGTCCTATGGTGGGTTCCGGCACACTGTTATGGTGTTTCTTAATCTGTCTGTACCTTTGTATTATGCAGTTTAGAAAATCTTGGCTTATACTGGTGCCTGCCTTTGCCAACTGGCTGGTTATTCTGATTGCCACACCGGTGGCTTTCAGTTTGCGTTATGTGTATATTTTTGCGTTGGGATTGCCGTTGGGGATTTGTTTGCCGTTTATTTTAGGTGATTCGGAATAAATTTCTCCTTGCACTTCCGCTCTTTTATACGCATAAGCAGTCTGTAATGTGACCAACTCAATTTGGAACACACTGTGTTCCATTTTTAACCTCGACACACATACACCAAATTATGCCCCACTAATGCACATTTCTCAATCAGATTGTATACAAAAATTTATATAATTTCTTTTAAACTAAAAAGCAGGTAGCCCACTACTAGGGCAGATTAGGTATTTTCACCCATTAGAAACATATGCCGCAAAGCGTATCTTAAAAGGGGCTGTCGCACTAAGAATTAGTGCGCAGCTTCTTTCTTTATGCAAAAAAATAA
>CAYVCL010000025.1:0-37837 GCA_964450185.1 uncultured Lachnospiraceae bacterium
ATCCAAAACGTTGGGATGTGGTGGTGTTTCGACCAAACGGAAATAAGAACACCCATTTTACCATCAAAAGAGTGGTAGGTCTTCCGGGAGAAACTGTCAAAATTGAGTCCGGAAAACTGTATATTGATGGTGAAGAAATGACAAGCGAGTTTATCGAGAATGGAATCGCAGATGCGGGAATCGCAGAAGATTCCATACTATTAGGAGCAGACGAATACTTTGTGTTAGGAGATAATTTGACAAACAGCGAAGACAGCCGTTTTGCCAATGTGGGAAATGTAGATAAACAGGACATTGAAGGCAAAGTGTGGTTTCGCGTTTCTCCATTCAAAGAAATAGGATTTGTAAAGTAAAGGAGAAAAAGAATGCATTTTCAGTGGTATCCGGGACATATGACAAAAGCAAAGAGAATGATGGAGGAAAATATCAAGCTGATTGATTTGATTATTGAACTGGTAGATGCCAGAGTTCCTTTGAGCAGTCGTAATCCTGAAATAGACAGTCTTGGAAAAAATAAATTCCGACTGGTGCTTTTAAATAAATCAGACCTTGCCGATGAACGCTATAACGAAGCGTGGATGGCATATTTTAAAGAAAAAGGATATTTTGTAGTAAAGGTAAATGCCAGAAATGGAAATGGTGTAAAACAGGTAAACAATGCCGTGATGGAAGTGTGTAAAGAAAAAATCGAACGCGACCGAAAACGAGGCATTTTAAACCGTCCGGTACGTGCCATGGTAGTTGGAATCCCAAATGTAGGGAAGTCTACCTTTATCAATTCATTTGCAGGAAAAGCCTGCACAAAAACAGGAAATAAGCCGGGTGTAACAAAAGGAAAACAGTGGATTAAACTGAATAAAAACGTTGAATTGCTGGACACACCGGGAATCTTATGGCCGAAATTCGAAGACCAGACAGTGGGACTTCGTCTTGCATTTATCGGTTCTATTAAAGACGAAATTTTAAACGTAGAAGAACTGGCATTGGAATTAATTGATTTCTTAAAGAAAAATTATGCTGGTGTTTTGGCGAAACGTTATGAATTAGAGGAAGTAGAAAATAATACGGAAGTGCTTACCCAGATTGCCAAAAACAGAGGTTGTGTGGCAAAGGGTGACGAAGTAGATTATGCAAAAGCATCCATTCTTCTTATGGATGACTTTAGAAGCGGACGTCTGGGAAGAATAACACTTGAATTTCCTACAAAAGAGGAATAGAATATTAATGTGCGTATGCGGTAGAAAAGAATAAAGGCGGGAAAATAAATGGAAGAAGAAAACAAAAAAGAAGAAGTTGGCGGGATAAAAGGTGTCATTCGTGAAGCATTCAGTGTGCTGATTTATCTTGCTATTGTGTTTGTACTTACATATCTGGTAGTGGAATTTGTGGGACAGAGAACAGTAGTCAGCGGAAGTTCCATGGAAAGTACATTAAGTGATGGAAACAATTTAATTGTCGATAAGCTTTCTTATAATTTTAAAGATCCGGAAAGATTTGATATCATTGTGTTCAAATATCAGCACGAAGAAAATACGTATTATATTAAGCGAATTATCGGCCTTCCAGGAGAAACAGTACAGATTGATAAAGAGGGAAATATCTTTATTGATGGAAGCTTGCTGGAAGAAGATTATGGCAACGAAGTGATATTAAGTCCGGGACTTGCAGAAGAACCATTTATCCTGGGTGAAGATGAATATTTTGTGCTTGGTGATAATAGAAATGGAAGTACAGACAGTAGAGATCCTTTGGTGGGAGCTGTGTCAGAAGACTGGATTTTAGGAAGGGCATGGGTACGTATCTGGCCACTGTCCGACTTTGAAGTATTAAAGCATCAGTAAAATGAGGTAGAAAACATGGCAAAGAAGATAAATGAAATAAAGGCAGAATTACAGGCAGCGACTTTTGAAATGCTGCCTTTCTTTATGGAAGAATATAAAGAAGATGAAAGAGCGGGCGTAAAAGCACTAGTTCGCAAGGCAGAAACAGAAATCGCAAAGCGAGAGGCGGAATTACAAAGATTACAACTTATGCGCGCTTATGAAAATGAGTATGATATGTGTGAATATATCTGTGGTATTGACGAAGCCGGACGTGGACCTTTGGCAGGTCCTGTGGTAGCAGGGGCAGCAATACTTCCAAAAGATGCACAGATTCTTTATTTGAACGATTCTAAGAAGCTTAGTGCGTCCAAAAGAGATGAATTGTACGATGAAATAAAAGAAAAAGCCATCGCAGTGGGCGTTGGAATTGTTTCGCCGGAGAGAATTGATGAAATCAATATTTTGCAGGCAACCTACGAAGCAATGAGAATTGCAATTAAGGAATTAGGTGTAACACCCGATATATTATTAAACGATGCAGTAACCATACCTGGAGTGGAAACGAAGCAGATACCGATTATTAAAGGTGATGCCAAAAGCGTTTCTATTGCAGCTGCCAGTATTATGGCGAAGGTTACCAGGGATAGAATTATGGAAGAATACGATAAAACCTATCCGGAATATGGATTTGCAGGGCATAAGGGGTATGGTTCTGCAGCCCATATTGAAGCTATTAAAACATATGGACCAAGTCCGATACACAGAAAGACATTTATAAAGAATTTTATAGATTAAGCGTGTAAAAAGAAGGGGGTGTTTGTATTGGATTTAGGGAAAGTAGGAAATAATCAGGGAGCATCCTATACCAAGGAAACTCCCATGGCCAATGCAGGCACAGTGGGGAAATTATCAGAAACTAGTTTGAAGGAACTAACTCCGGGCAAAGTGTTTGCAGGAGAAGTAGTATCTGTGGGAAAAGACAGAGTTTTGTTGCGGTTAGATAACGGTCAGACTATTCAGGCAGGTGTCAGTGGAAATATTCAGCTGACAGAAGGACAGATGTTGGCTTTTCTTGTAAAGTCAAATACAGGAAAACAACTGGCAATCAAGCCAATGTTTGACGTGAATGTACAAAACTCTTCTATATTAAAGGCGTTACAGAATGCAGGAATTCCTGTAAATTCTAAAAATGCAGAACTGATAAATCTGTTAATGAAAGAACAGATGCCCATTGATAAAGAATCGATAGTGAAATTTTTACGTCAGATGGCATTGCATCCAAATACGGATGTAAAAACGTTGGTGCAGTTGCAGAAGATGGGACTTCCGGCAACCGTAGAAAATATAACCAGATTTGAAAGCTATCAGAATCACGAATATCGTTTGTCACAGGAAGTTTCCAATGTAGCCACAGACATTTCTAAATTGTTAGGTGGAGATACAAATGAGCAGAAAAATCCAATCGATGTATTTGGGAAAATAGCAGATATTGTATTTCCGGAGTCAGAAGAAACCTTAGATTCCATTAAAGCATCTTTAGGAAAAGCAGCCTATGAAAGCAGACAGACGGCTTCACTTCAGGGCGGTCCTGTGCTGTATGATAATTTGAAAAGCGAGTCCATGCTGCAAAACAATGGAGAAAATCTTACCAACGTTCAGAAACAGGCTTTGGAAAATATCGAAACGGTAGTGGAACGTTTCCAAGGGCAGGAAGTGGAAATGGAACATATAGTGGAAAGCCTGAAGAACTTAAATGAAGAAGCGGAGGGGATTGTTCGGCTGTTAGAAGAAAACACGAAAACAAATAACCCGTCTTCTCAGAAGCAGGATATGATGTCGAAATTGTTTGCGGCTTTTGAAATGTATGAAACGGCAGAAAAGTCTATGGAAGCAGCAAAAACAGCGGTAAATTCCAGTGAATATCAGTTGCCGGAAGAAAGTCAGGTTTCCCAAGGTAAAAATGCTTTGCCGGAAACAGGAATACAGGCAAATTTAAGCGAAAACGGAAGATTCGAGCTGGCGCAGAAGCTGCAAAAAGCAGGTGGAGATATTATTTTATCTCTGCAAGTGAGAGCCGGCGAGATACAGCCAAAAGAACTGATTCATACCGTTCAGCAGATGGTACAGGAATTACAGCAAACAATGCAGCAATCCGGTACAACAGAAACAATGCAGTTTCAAGAGAAAATGATAGCAGTTCGCGAACTGCTTCAAAGCGATGAGTTTCAGACGGTACTAAAATCAGCTATAGAAGAACAGTTATTGTTAAAACCGGAACAGTTGAATAAGGAAAATGTAAAAGAATATTACGAGCGGCTCAGTCAAAAAATGAACCAGTTTACAGAGATGATTCAGCAGATGGGAAAAGAAGATGCATCTGCTATGAAACATACCACGGCAATCCGGCAGAATGTAGAATATATGAACCAGCTAAATCAATTATATTCTTATGTGCAGCTTCCGGTAAAACTGACAAACCAGAATGCTCACAGCGAACTGTATGTGCTTACAAATAAAAAGCGTCTGGGAGAAAAGGGTGGCGCATTTACTGCATTGCTTCATCTGGATATGGAAGTGTTGGGCAGTATGGATGTTTACATTACTATGGAAAAGAAAAAGGTAAGCGCTAAATTCTATCTGCAGAGAGAAGATATTGCAGAATTTATGGAAAGCCATAGTGAGCCATTGATAAAACAACTGGAAGAAAAGGGATTTCTGGTAAAAGCCGGATTTGAAAAGAAACCGGAAGAAAAAGATATGGTAGAAGAATTTACCGGGGGTCAAAAGGATGAACAAGTTATGAGCAAATATTCATTTGACATAAGGACGTGATATAATGAGTGAGTATCAGTATTATTTCAAGGAAAATAAAAAAGTGAAAAAGGCGGTGGCTTTATCCTATGAGGCAAGAGAAAAGGCACCGAAGATTGTAGCCACAGGAAAAGGGGAGCTGGCGGAAAAAATCGTGAAAAAAGCAGAGGATTCCAAAGTGCCGGTACATAAGGATGACAAACTGGCAGATACTTTGTCTAAATTGGAAATTGGCGATTTTATACCGCCGGAGCTTTATGAAGTTGTGGCAGAAATTCTTGTGTTTGTAGATGACATGGAAAAATTGAAGGGGAAATTGAATGGATAATAAGCGAAGTATAGGAACTGCCTACGAAGAAAAGGCAGTAGAATACTTAGCTGCAAAGGGATACCGGATTATAAAACGGAATTTCCGTTGCAGAATTGGAGAAATTGATATTATTGCAAAGCAAAATGACACCATTGTGTTTGTAGAAGTGAAATACCGTAAGACAGCTTCTTTCGGATATCCCGAAGAAGCTGTTTCTTTTTCGAAGCAAAAAATTATCAGAAAAGTGGCAGAATTTTTTCTTGCCGGCGAGCAACTGTCTTTAGATACAGCGTGCAGATTTGATGTAATTGCTATTTTGGGTGAGGAAATTAACCATATTGAAAATGCATTTTAGGAGGAAACAACAATGAAATATGATTTTAAATATAAAAACGAAGAAAACGTAATGACATTATGGGAAAATGCAGGGGTGCCATTTTTGCAGTTTCGTGCTTTGAAAGAATGTGGAATCGTTACACATGGATTTTCCACCAGAATGGGTGGCGTCAGTGAAGGTATCTATGCTTCCATGAATTTAAGTTATACAAGAGGGGACAAAGAGGAAGCAGTAACCGAAAACTTTTTAAGATTTGCAAAAGCGATGAAAGTTAATCCGGAGGATTATGTATTTTCAGACCAGACCCACACCACCAACATTCGTGTGGTAACAGAAGAAGACAGAGGAAAAGGATTTACAAAGACGAGAGATTATGAAAATATAGACGGTTTGGTGACAAATGTAAAAGGGTTAGTCTTGTCTACCTTCTATGCAGACTGTGTTCCTCTTTATTTTGTAGATGTGAAAAATAAGGCAATTGGTTTATCTCATTCCGGTTGGAAAGGAACGGTAGGAGAGATAGGAAGAAAAACCGTGGAAACCATGACAAGAGAATATGGTTCCAAACCACAAGATATTCTTGCGGCAATCGCCCCATCTATTTGCAGAGAATGTTATGAGATCAGCGAAGATGTGGCATTGGAATTTCAGAAGATTTTTCCAAAAGAAGAACATAAAAACATTATGGATGACAAAGGAAACGGTAAGTTTCAGCTGGATTTATGGGAATGTAACAAACGGATTCTTATGAGAGCGGGAATACCAGAAGAAAATATCAGTGTAACTAATATTTGTACCTGTTGCAACAGTGATTTGTTGTTTTCCCATCGTGCCAGTCAGGGAAAACGCGGAAATCTGGGCGCATTTATGATGTTGAAATAAAAATAAAAAAATTTTAGAAATTTTGTAGTAAATGGGAAGTTTGTTACGTTTTAGTAGTAAGACGTCAAATTATAAGGGGAGAAAAGCATGCTTTTATTTTTAAATGTATTAGATACAGAAGAAGAAAAAGATAAATTTGTGCGAATATATGAAGGGTATCGGTATATGATGTGGTATAGTGCCAACGAAATACTGAGAGATAAAGAACTTGCAGAGGACGCTGTGCAGGAAGCTTTTTTAGCATTGACACGCCATTTGGATAAAGTGGATGAAAGCAATGTGATGCGTACAAAGAAATTTTTGAGAACCATTGTAAAAAGCAAGGCAATCGATATGATAAGAAAACGAAAGGAGGGAGAAATGCCGTTGGAAGATGCGGCAGAAGAATTTTTGTTGGAGGCACCCACAGATATTTTAAATGAACTGATAGAAAAAGAAAGTATCGGGCGAATCAAAGAAGCAGTTATGAAGTTAGATGATACTTACCGCTTGGTATTTGAATTTAAGCTAATACATCAGTTGTCGGATAAAGATATTGGAAATATATTAGGAATTTCGGCAAAAACAGCCAATGTAAGATACTTTAGGGCAAGAAAGAAGCTTCAGGAAATGTTGATGGAGGGTGTTGAAAATGGATAAGGCAGAGATGATACTAAAGGAATGTATCGATGATTTGCTGGAGGAAGAAATAAAAGCAATTCCCACAGAGGAAGAACTGAAAAAGCAACATAAATTTTCCGGACGATTTCAAAAGAATATGAATCAGCTAATCAAAGAAAATAAGAGAAGAAACGTATTTAAAATATACAAAGCATTGGGTGCCTGCGCAGCAGTGGTTGTTCTCGGTGTAATCACAGTAAATGTGTTGTCACCATACTGGGAATTGGAAAAGACAGATGTATACGAAAATGCAATCGAGGAAATGACGACAGAAAGTGCAATGGAAGAAACGGAAGATACAACTGCAACATCGGACTCAGCGGATGTTTATTCCTATGGCATCAAATCCAGTTACGGCGAGGAAGTGAATGTGTCGGGTATATCAGAAGAACCGATTGGTTTGCAAGTCAATGCAGTTTATGAAGAAAACGGATGGGAATTGTGCCTGCAGATACATAATAACGGCGAAAACTCAATACAGTTTATGGAAGACAGTTATATGTTAGAAGTATGGCAGGAAGATGGCTGGTACGTAGTGACTACCAAAGAAGGAAGTAAAACCTACGAACTTTTGCCGGGCATCAGATATGACAATAATATTTTGCTGGAAGATGAAATTTCAAAAGAACATACCTACCGTTTGTTATGTATGTTTGACGGTGAAATAAAGGGATACGTATTTAACGTAGAATAAGGGAGGGATTTATATGAAAAATAAGAAGATGAGAGGAAAGTGTTGTCTGGCAATGGTTATGACGGCTGCAATGCTGTCAGGATGCGGGGCAAACAAAAGTTATGAAGAAAGTGCAACAACAGAAAGTGCGGTAGAAGATATCTATGGAGAAGCAAATTCCATGGATGTGGAAATGGTAGAGGAAGAAGTGGGATATGAACAGGGAACTACTGAAGCAGGAGCAGTTGATACGACACAGTTAGTTGCCACTAACCGAAAATTAATAAAAACAATCGACTTGGAATTAGAAACCTTAGATTATGAAACAACGATAGCATATTTAGAAAAAAGCGTGAATGAATGTGGCGGTTATATAGAAAATTCCACTTTAGAAGGAAGCAGTATTTACAGCAATTTTTCAGAGCGCTATGGAAGTTTTACTGTAAGAATTCCAAAAGATAAGACCGACACATTTGTGCAGGGAATGGATGAAAATACAAATGTGCGAAGAAAGAGTGAAAGCACAGAAGATATTACACTTCAGTATGTAGACACCGAAAGCCACAAAGAAGCATTGAAAGTAGAACAGGAGCGACTGATGGCAATTTTGGAAAAAGCAGAAACAGTGGAAGAAATTATTTCACTGGAATCCAGACTTTCTGAAGTGCGCTACGAACTGGGCAATTACGAGTCAACCTTAAGAACTTATGATAATCTGGTAGATTACAGTACAATCCGAATAGAAGTCTGTGAAGTGACAGAAATAACAGAACTGCCAAAGCTGACTGCCGGAGAACGAATGATTTCAGGATTTAAAGACAGTGTGAAAAATATCGGCACAGGAATCAAAGAATTTATTATCGGACTCGTAATTAATCTTCCGTATCTGGTCATATGGGCGATTGTAATAGGAGCAGTGGTTTGCGTGGTTCGTGCCTGGAGAAAACGCAAGAAAAAGAAAAAAACAGAGGAAACCCAAACAAATTCGTGACAACAAACAGAAAAAATGATAAAATGGTTTTTACATGATGTTATGAAGGAACGGATAAAGGGAAGCAGGAATGGATAAAGTGAGTAAAATGGATTATGGAATCAAAGAAGGAAATTATAGAGAACGTGGTATTGTGGCATATCACAATGGCTGTCAGTTTACACTTGCGGCGAAAAATGTGAAGTCCTTGCAACTGGTTCTTTACAGAAAGAAAACTTTTGAGCAGATAGCAGAATTGGAACTTCCCCTTCAATACAGAAGAGGCAATTTATACAGTTATTATCTGGAAAATATTGATTTTACAACAACTTTATACCAAGTGAAAATAAATGGAAAATTGCAGGTGGATTCATACGCAAAATCCATTGTTGGCAGAGAAATCTGGGGTGAAAAGCGGAGTGAAGAACAGGTTTACTGCGGATTTTCACAGGAAACTTATGACTGGCAGGGAGATTGCAAATTAAACTATAAGACTTGGCAGACAATTATATATAAGCTGCATGTAAGGGGCTTTACAAAACATAAAACTTCCAAAGTGAAGCATAAAGGAACATTTCTTGGAATTGCCGAAAAGATACCTTATTTAAAAGAATTGGGTGTTACCGCCATTGAAGTAATGCCTGCTTATGAATTTGAAGAAATGATAGAACGGGAAAACTTTTATAAGCCTTCTTATGCAATCGAAGAAACACAGGCTTTGGATGTTTTGAATTACTGGGGCTATGGAAAAGGAAATTACTTTACCCCTAAAGCCTCTTACGCAGCCACAAAGAATCCTCAGAAAGAATGGAAGGATACCATCAAAGAACTGCATAAAAATGGGATAGAAGTGATTATGGAGTTCTCTTTTGGGGCACACGAAGACCAGACAATGATTGTAGATTGTGTAAAATACTGGGTGGAAGAATATCATATTGACGGAGTCCATCTGTATGGTGCCAATCTGCCGGTTTCTTTGCTGGCTCAGCATCCGGCATTGTCAGAAATTAAGCTATTGCAAAATTATCAGGATACCGGAGCGGTATACGAAGAAGAGGAAATACCGGAAACGAAAATTTTAATGGAATATAATGACGGGTTTGAAGGCTGCGCCAGAAGACTGTTAAAAGGAGATGGCGGGCAGATTAGCGATTTTGCTTACCGTAACCGAAAAAATGAAGAACAACAGGGTATCGTAAACTTCATGGCAAATCACGATGGATTTACGCTGTATGACAGTGTTTCTTATGAGAAAAAGCACAACGAAGCGAACGGAGAAGCCGGAAAAGACGGCTGTAATTATAATTATACCTGGAATTGCGGCGTGGAAGGTGTCACCAGAAAGAAAAAGATTTTAGATTTCCGCAAAAAGCAGTTGAAAAATGCATTTGCCATGGTATTGCTTAGTCAGGGAAGTCCTTTGATTTTAAGTGGAGATGAACGATGCAACACCCAGAAAGGAAATAATAATGCCTACTGTCAGGACAACGAAATATCTTGGGTGGTATGGCAGGAAAGTGCGTTTCAAAAGGAAATCTATGATTTTGTAAGACATTTGATTGCCTTCCGTAAAAAGCATCCAATTTTAAGCGGTGCAGTACGTTTGAGAGTTATGGATTATCTGGCATGCGGATATCCGGATGTTTCTTACCACGGAGAAAAAGCGTGGACACCATATTTTGAGGAAGACAGCAGATACGTTGGAATTATGTACTGCGGAAATTATGCTTGTATAGATAAAAAAGAATGTGATGATTTCTTCTATATAGCATATAATCTTCATTGGGAAAAGCACGTACTGGCATTGCCGAATCTTCCGAAGAATCAAAAATGGCATGTGGTTGCAGATACTTCCAAAGGTGCCGGAAAAGACTGGCTGGAAGAAGGATGTGAGCAGCTTTTGCAGGAACAAAAAGGTGTGGAAGTTGCTCCACGTTCTATTATGATTTTGCAGGGAAAGAAAACAAAGAATAATACAGGAAAAGCAGCTAAGGCAGGGCAGAGGTGACAGGAATGAATATATGGGGACATTTCAAAACAATTACGAAACATAAGATGATGGTGATGAAATATTGTTTCCGATTAGGCTTGTATAAGCAGGGGCTTTTGCATGATTTATCCAAATATTCCCCGGCAGAATTTATTCCGGGCTGCAAATATTATCAGGGAACCAGAAGTCCAAACAATGCAGAACGTGAGGCGAACGGGGTTTCTCTTGCGTGGCTTCATCACAAAGGAAGAAATAAGCACCACTATGAATACTGGATTGATTATGGAACCGGCGTGGAAAAGGGAATGCAGGGAATGAAAATTCCCAACCGTTATATGGTGGAAATGTTTTGCGACCGTGTGGCAGCTTCGAAAAACTATAATGGAAGCGATTATACGGATGGCTCACCCTGGGAGTATTATGAAAGTGGCAGGCAGTACGCCATTTTACACAAAGAAAGCAGGGCGTTATTAGAAAAGTTGTTATGGATGTTGAAAGAAGAAGGGGAAGAAGCAACCTTCGCTTATATCAAAGAAAATATTGATTATAAAAAATAGATTGCATGGCTTGGAATGCAATCTATTTTTATAATCTATTTTTATTCAGGATAAATTAAGTGTTCGTCTGTAATGTTATATAATACTTCCTCTAAATATTTCTTGGCAAGATATTTTGCCATAGGAAGATTTATGTCCAGATAGTTTCCGCAGTCCTTTGCACTGGCACCAGGAACATCACCTTCAAAATCACGAATAAATTCAAACATATCTGTTAAAAGTGGAACGATATCTTTGGAAGAATAATCTCCGGCAAGTAAAAGGTAGAAACCGGTACGGCATCCCATCGGTCCGAAGTATACGGTTTTGTTGCCAAAATCCTTGTGATTTCTAAGATAAGTAGCAGCCAGATGTTCGATGGTATGCATCTCAGCCGTATTCATAACTGGTTCGCCGTTTGGCTTTGTCATGCGGATATCGAAAGTAGTAATGGTATCACCGCCAAAATTATCTTTTCTGGATACGTAAACACCTTTTAATAATTTAATGTGGTCAATCGTAAAACTTGTTATTTTTTCCATAATATAAAAAACCTCCTTACAAGGGAATTTTAAGTCTATAACATTCTAGCATAATATACCCGAAAAGCAAAGAAATTTTTGAATGGGTTGACGATTGTTAAAACCAGTGCTAAAATTTTTTATATCAATAAAATAACAGGATAGCAGTAAAAAGTAATGGGGAATCTGTGTTATTGGAAGTGGAGGGATAGATATGACAGCAGATGAATTAAAAAAATTAGATGAGTTTGTAAAAGTGCTGGATATGCAGGAGGAAATTTTGCAGTTTACGCATTTTACCAATCAAGATGCATGGGAACTGGGGAGCATTATGGCATTGGAAGCAAGAAAAAGAAATCTTCCAGTGGCTATCCGTATAGAATTAAACAATGGATTTTGCGTATTTCAGTATGCTGCAGATGGAACTACCCCAAGAAATCAGATGTGGCTGGAACGTAAAATAAATACCGTAAAATTAATGGAAAAAAGCAGTTTAAATTTTTATGCATCTTTAAGAAAAGCAGAGCAGAGCATGGAAGAGGTATTTTTAGATGAAAAAGAATACGCCTGCTGTGGAGGAGCTTTTCCAATCCGTATTGAAGATGCAGGCGTATTGGGAACCATTGCTGTTTCCGGTTTAAATCATGTGAGAGATCATGATTTTATTGTAAAATGTGTCAGCAAATATCTGCATGCAGATGAAGTGCCGAGAATTAAAGAGAACATGTAATTCTATCCATGTCTTCCGGTAATGGAGCGGTAAACTCCAAAGGAGCGCCGGTAATTGGATGGGTAAAGGTAAGACGACAGGAGTGAAGTGCCTGTCGTTTTATTATGGAAAAATCCGGGTTGTACAAATAATCTCCAATCAAAGGATATCCAATGTGTTTCATATGCACACGTATCTGGTGGGTTCTCCCTGTTTCCAACTGCAACTTTAATAGAGAGTGGGTGGAAGAATGAGAGATTCTTGTGTAATGGGTAACTGCCCGTTCTCCATGCTCATAATCAACCATTCGCTCTATGGCAGAGTCGGACTTTCTGCCGATCGGGGCATCAATGGTGCCGGATTCCGGAGTGATTCCCTCCACAATCGCCATATATTCTCTATGAATTTGTCGCATACTTACCATGCGGGAGAGGATAGCAGAACTTAAGCTGTTTTTGGCAATGATGGTAAGCCCTGTGGTATCCCTGTCCAGACGATTGATACAACGGAATACAAAAGGAGAAGCTTCCTTTTGATAATAAAATGCTACGCCGTTTGCCAGAGAATTTTCATAATTGTTTAAAGAAGGATGAATGGGAGTATCTGCCGGCTTGTTCAGCACCAGAATATCTTCATCTTCGTATACAATGGATAATTCCATAGAAACAGGCACGATTTTTTCGGAAGGTGCCGGCTCTAAAATAGTGACAGTGAGCGTATCATTTTGCAGCAGTTGATATTTTGTATTTTGATGTTGTCCGTTTACTAAAATCCCCTGAGGGTGTGTTTTTAAACCAGATAGAATATGACGAGAAAAGCCATGTGACTTCAAAAAGAAATCAATGGCTTTTCCTGCATTTTCTTCGGTTATATGAAAAGTAAAAGTTCGATTCATAAATTTAATTTCCTATCGTATTAACTAAAGTACCAATGCCTTCGATTTCGCACCGCACTTCATCACCCGGCTGTAAAAATTTTGGTGGCTGGAAGCCCATGCCAACGCCGGCAGGAGTACCGGTGGAAATAATTGTACCTGCTTTTAACGTCATTCCCTGAGATAATTCGCTGATAATCTGAGGGATGGTAAAGAGCATAAGGTTTGTGTTGCTGTCTTGACGAAGTTCTCCGTT
The DNA here is from genome assembly GCA_964450185.1 of uncultured Lachnospiraceae bacterium. GTDB lineage: Bacteria > Bacillota > Clostridia > Lachnospirales > Lachnospiraceae > RUG11237. The sequence continues at coordinate 13,353 of CAYVCL010000025.1, forward strand.
TACATAGCTTCGAATAGAAGCGTTTAATGGAAATGGCATTTCGTCAGCGGTAGTTATGTACGGTCCTAATGGAGTGAAGCCGTCGAAGCTTTTTCCAAAGTACCATTGGGTATGTCTTTTCTGAATATTTCTTGCACTGATATCGTTCAAAATCGTATATCCGAAAATATATTTTTCTGCATCTTCCTCAGAAACATTTTTGGCATCTTTTCCGATGATTACTGCCAGTTCTGCTTCATAATCAAGTGAATCTACAATGTGAGAGTAACTTGGAATAATTTCACCACAGGCAGTGGTTTCGTTTACTCTTTTAGAAAAGTAAGTTGCATATGCCTTTCTTGTGGTAAAGGTAGAAGGCTCATACTGAGTTGCTTCCTTTTGATGCTCTCTATAGTTGATTCCCAGACAGATAATATCCTGTGGCGGTTTGCTGATTGGAGCACATAATTTTACGGAAGATAATGGAACGGTTGGAATCTCTGCCGCTTCCTGTGCCAGATTCAGTCGTTCAAATTCCGCATGTGTCAGTTGGTGAATCACTTCCAGCATATCCTTGTATTCAATGTCAAGAATAGAAAACGGAATAATTGCATTTTTTGTCTTGTGCAGAATACCTACTTGAGGGGTATCATCAGTCATATTCATAAAAGTTAATAATTTCATTTTTGTTACACTCCGTTTAATTTATCTTAAATATTATATAACTTATAAGTAAGGAATACAAGAAAAAAATCAAAAATATCTGGTGGTGATATTAGGAAAACGCCGGTCAGAATTGTTGTCTGACCGGCGTTTAAAAGCTTGGTGGGGTGCTTACCCAGATTAAAGTAGCCCCTGTTTTTTCATTGGCAGTAAGGTAGTGTTCCGACTTTGCAGTAAAATAAAAAGCCTCTCCCTTTTTTGCCTTATATTTCTTGTTCCCAAGGTGAATGGTAATGCTTCCCTGAAGTATGTAACCAAATTCCTCACCTTCGTGGGGCATATCCAAATAAGTAGAACCTCCCGGCTCAATAGTAAGACGGATTGGCTCCATCATGTTTTTCTGCGCATTGGGAATAATCCATTCAATTTTATTTTTCAATTCCCCATCAATTTTTTCAAAATAATCACTTTGATGAAATACAATCTGTTCATCCTCTGTATCATTAAAAAAAGATTTCAAATCAGAACCAAGACACTGTAAGATATCCACCAGCGTAGCAATGGAAGGAGAAGCAATATCTCGCTCCAACTGGGAAATAAACCCCTTAGATAATTCAGCTCTATCCGCCAACTCCTCCTGAGTCAACCCCTTTGCTTTTCGAAGTTCCCTTAATTTGTGACCAATGTTCATAGTATCGCCTCTTTTTGGTTGTTGTTGAGTTTCTTCTTATAGTACTATTAGTACTATAGCAGAGATTGGGGATGGATTCAAGGGTTTGGGGCGGTCAGGACGCTCATAAGCGGCACCAATTCTTCCCGGAACGGCAGAGGCAACACTGCTGGGAACTAACTGTCAACTCCGACTAAGACGTTCCCGAGAGCGGTCACGCCTAAGTCTGCGTAGACAGTGGATTTCCCATCCGTTAAGGACGCCTCTTTGATCGCCTTTTCCGGGAAGAATTGGTGCCGCTTATGAGCTGCTCTTGGCAGGCCACAAACACGGAACATTGACATCAGCCAATATCTGATATGAGAAGGAGAATAAGAAGAAACTAACCAACATTAGATAATTGAAACAAGTTAGCTGGCATAGAAACCAAATTCCAAAGGGCAGTCAGCGTGAGAGATAATATATGTTTGGCTTATCATGGGCGTACCGTCAACCAATCCCCCCCTATTACCTCTCACGCAAAACCCTCATATTGACGAACCAAGAACATTTGTGCTAATATAAACCAATATGGATTTTTATGCTAAAAATAAGGAAAGGGACGAGATTATGGCAAAACAGACATCATACGATGCACAGAATATTTCTGTATTGGAAGGGCTGGAAGCGGTAAGAAAACGCCCTGGAATGTACATCGGAAGTGTGACAACGAAGGGATTAAATCATTTGATTTATGAAATTGTGGACAATTCTGTAGATGAACATCTGGCGGGATTTTGTAATAGAATTGAAGTGACATTGGAAAAGGATGGTTCTGCTACCATTGCAGATAATGGCCGTGGAATCCCGGTAGATATGCATGAAAAAGGAATCAGTGCGGAACGATTGGTATTTACCACACTTCATGCAGGTGGTAAATTTGATAATTCTGTATATAAAACCAGCGGTGGACTTCACGGTGTAGGTTCTTCCGTGGTAAATGCATTGTCTAATTATTTAGATATCAAAGTAAAACGTGACGGCTTTATTCATCATGACAGATATGAAAAAGGAAATCCGGTGATTGAACTGGAAGATGGATTGCTGCCAAAAATCGGAAAGACAAGAGAAACAGGAACGATTATCAATTTCTTGCCGGACGATACTATTTTTGAAAAAACAAGATTTAAAGCAGAAGAAATCAAATCAAGACTTCATGAAACTGCCTACTTAAATCCGGAGCTTACTATCTGCTTTCGTGATAACCGTCAGGCAGAGCCGGAAGTGATTGAATATCATGAAGAAGACGGAATTGTAGGATTTGTAAAAGATATTAATAAGAAAAGCGAAGCTATCCATGATGTAATTTACTTTAAAGGTGAAAGTGAAGGAATTACAGTGGAAGCAGCATTTCAGTTTGTAAATGAATTTCATGAGAATGTATTAGGATTTTGTAATAATATTTACAATGCGGAGGGCGGTACTCACTTGACCGGATTTAAAACCGTATTTACCACCGTCATCAATTCCTATGCCAGAGAGCTGGGCATCTTAAAGGATAAAGACGCAAACTTTACCGGTGCGGACATTCGAAATGGTATGACAGCGGTAGTATCCATTAAGCATCCGGATCCAAGATTTGAAGGTCAGACAAAAACAAAACTGGACAATCAGGATGCAGCAAAGGCGGTAAATAAAGTAACCGGAGAAGAAATTACAAGATATTTTGACCGTAATTTAGAAGCCTTAAAAAGTGTAATTTCTTGTGCGGAAAAGGCTGCAAAAATCAGAAAAACAGAGGAAAAGGCAAAGACAAATATGTTGTCCAAGCCGAAATTCTCCTTTGATTCCAACGGAAAACTTGCAAACTGTGAGAGCAGAGATGCTTCCAAATGTGAAATCTTCATCGTGGAAGGGGATTCAGCGGGTGGTTCTGCAAAGACTGCCAGAAACAGAGAGTTTCAGGCAATTTTACCTATCCGTGGTAAGATTTTGAACGTAGAAAAAGCAAGTATGGATAAAGTGTTAGCCAATGCAGAAATTAAAACAATGATTAATGCGTTCGGCTGTGGATTTTCTGAAGGCTACGGAAATGATTTCGATATTACAAAGCTTCGTTATAATAAGATTATTATTATGGCAGATGCCGACGTGGATGGAGCTCACATCTGTACGTTGCTGTTAACCTTGTTCTATCGCTTTATGCCGGAATTGATTTATGAAGGTCATGTGTATATTGCCATGCCTCCATTATACAAAGCCATGCCATCAAAAGGAGAAGAAGAATACTTATACGATGATAAGGCTTTGGAAAAATATCGTAAAAAGCAGAAGGGAAGCTTTACTTTACAGCGTTACAAAGGTTTGGGAGAAATGGATGCAGACCAGTTGTGGGAAACTACACTGAATCCGGAAACCAGAATCCTAAAACAGGTAGAAATCGAAGATGCCAGAATGGCGTCAGATGTAACGGAAATGTTAATGGGAACGGAAGTTCCACCGAGAAAAGCATTTATTTATGAACATGCCCAGGATGCGGAGTTAGATATTTAGGAGGAAAGATAAATGGAAGAACAGATTATAAAAACCGAATACTCCGACGTTATGCAGAAATCATATATTGATTACGCCATGAGTGTTATTGTAGCAAGAGCACTTCCGGATGTACGTGACGGCTTAAAACCGGTACAGAGAAGAACTTTATATGATATGCATGAACTGGGAATTCGGTATGATAAGCCATATCGAAAATGTGCACGTATCGTAGGTGATACCATGGGTAAATACCATCCTCATGGTGACAGCTCCATTTACGAAGCATTGGTAGTACTGGCACAGGATTTTAAAAAGGGACAGCCTCTGGTAGACGGTCATGGTAACTTTGGTTCCATCGAAGGAGATGGAGCGGCGGCCATGCGTTATACTGAAGCACGACTGCAGAAAATCACTCAGGAAGTATATCTGGCAGATTTAGATAAGAATGTAGTTGATTTTGGACCAAACTTTGATGAAACGGAAAAAGAACCATTGGTACTTCCGGTAAAAGTGCCAAATCTTCTGTTAAACGGTGCAGAAGGTATCGCCGTTGGTATGGCAACCAGTATTCCGCCACACAATTTAGGCGAAATCATCGAAGCGGAAAAAGCATTTTTGAAAAATCCGGATATTACCACGGAAGAATTGATGCAGTATATCGAAGGACCGGATTTTCCAACTGGCGGTATTGTAGTAAATAAAGATGAATTGCTGGAAATATATAAAACCGGTATGGGAAAAATCAAGCTTCGTGGTAAAGTAGAAGTGGAGCAGGTAAAAGGCGGAAAAGAACGCATTGTTATCACAGAAATTCCATATACTATGGTAGGTGCCAATATTGGAAAATTCCTCAATGATATTGGTAATCTGGTAGAAACTAAGAAAGCTCCGGATATTGTGGATATTTCCAACCAGTCTTCCAAAGACGGTATCCGTATTGTGTTGGAATTAAAGAAAAATGCCGATACCAACCAGATTATTAACATGCTTTACAAAAAGACAAAGCTGGAAGATACCTTTGGCATGAACATGTTAGCTGTGGCTAACGGAAAACCGGAAACCATGGGGCTTCGTACGGTAATTGAGCATCATTTGGATTTCCAGTATGAGATTACTACCAGGAAATATAAGACATTACTGGAAAAAGAACTGGACAAAAAAGAAATTCAGGAAGGTTTGATTAAGGCTTGCGATGTTATTGATTTGATTATCGAAATTCTTCGAGGAAGTAAGAATATCAAAGAGGCAAAAGCCTGCTTGGTATCCGGCGAAACCGGAAATATCAAATTCAAATCAGAAGCTTCCAGAAAAGCGGCAGCCCAGTTGAAATTTACAGAACGTCAGGCAACTGCAATTTTAGAAATGCGTTTGTATAAGCTGATTGGCTTAGAAATCGAAGCGTTGTTAAAGGATCATGAAACAACCTTATTAAACATTGCAAAATACGAAGATATTTTAAGCAATCATAGTGCCATGACAAAGGTAATCCGCAAAGAACTGGATGATATTAAAAAAGCATATGCTGTACCACGTAAAACCGTGATTGAAAATGGTGTGGCAGCAGTTTATGAAGAAAAGAAAATAGAGGAACAGGAAGTGGTGTTCTTAATGGACCGTTTCGGTTATGCAAAAACCATTGATACCTCTATTTACGAAAGAAATAAAGAAACAGCAGACAGTGAAAATAAATACGTGATTACCTGTATGAACACAGATAAAATTTGTCTGTTTACTGATACCGGAACCATGCATACAGTAAAAGTAATGGATTTACCTTATGGAAAGCTGAGAGATAAAGGAATCCCGGTAGATAATGTAAGTAATTACAATAGTGCCGAAGAACAGATGGTTTTTGTGGCATCTTTAAAGGATTTGAATGATAAATATCTGATTTTCACTACAAAGCATGGTATGATGAAAAAAGTAATGGGAACAGAGTTTGATGTGGCGAAGCGAACGATTGCTGCCACAAAGCTAAATGAAGACGATAAAGTATGTACCATTCTTACAGAACCGATTGTATTGATTTCCGAGGGTATGAGTATTTCAGAAATACCGAAAAATACCAACAATTTGGTGCTTCAGACGAGAAATGGCATATTCTTACGTTTCCACTCCACAGAAATACCGGAGAAAAAGCGTGGTGCCGTGGGTGTACGCGGAATTAAGTTGACCGGAAATGATGAAATTGAACAAGTATATCTATTTGATGAAAATGAAACTTATGCGATAGAATATAATAAAAAAGAAGTGGTACTTTCTCGATTGAAAAAAGCAGGACGTGACACCAAGGGAACAAAGTACCGGGGCTAAGGAGGACAAAATGCGAGTAATAGCGGGCACAGCAAGAAGACTTCAGTTAAAAACACTGGAAGGCAGTGATACCAGACCAACAACAGACAGAATTAAGGAAACGTTGTTTAATATGATTCAGCACGAATTGGCAGACACTGCGTTTCTTGATTTGTTCAGCGGAAGCGGTAGTATTGGAATTGAGGCATTAAGCAGAGGCGCAAGAAGAGCCTGGTTTGTAGAAAACAATCCCAAAGCAATGAAGTACATTAAAGACAATCTGCAGACTACAAAATTAATGGACAAGGCAGAATTATTAAATGTGGACTATCTTGGGGCACTCAGAAGATTAGAAGGGCAGAAATCCATGGATTATATTTTTATGGATCCCCCTTATAATCATGAATACGAAAGAGAAGTACTGCGATATCTTGCAGATTCCTCATTGGCAGATGAGGAAACCGTAATTATCATAGAGGCTTCTTTAGAAACCAGTTTTTCTTTTATCGAAGAAGAAAAATTACCTTTTGAAGTGATAAAATACAAGAAATATAAAACCAACATGCATGTATTTGTGCAGAGAAAAGAGGATTAACATGGCAAAAGCATTATATTCAGGAAGTTTTGACCCTGTAACTTACGGTCATATCGATATTATTAAGCGTGCAGCGAATATTTTTGATGAGGTTGTAGTTGCTGTTTTGAATAATAAGGCGAAAAATCCATTGTTTTCTGTAGAAGAACGTGTTAATATGTTAAAGGAAACCACGAAAGACTTAGAAAATGTAAAAGTAACATCTTTCAGCGGTTTGCTGGTGGATTTTGCAAAAGAAGAAAATGTTAATGTAATTGTCAGAGGACTTCGGGCGGTTACGGATTTCGAATATGAACTTCAGATGGCACAGACAAATCATGAACTGTTGCCGGAAGTGGATACCATGTTTTTAACCACAAGTATTTTATATTCTTATGTAAGCTCTACCATTGTGAGGGAGGTTGCATCTTATCATGGTGACGTATCTCATTTCGTTCCGGAATGTATCGCGGAAAAAATATACGAAAAGTATGATGAAATACAGAAAAATGCATAAGGTCAGGAAAAATAAAAAAGGAGATGTCTTGTTATGAATAGCAAAATAGAGCAGATTATTGACGAAATACAAGAATACATAGATAGCTGTAAATATCAGCCGTTATCAAACAGCAAAATTGTAGTGTCCAAGGATGAAATGGATGAACTGTTGCGAGAACTTCGTATGAAAACACCGGAGGAAATTAAGCGTTATCAGAAGATTATCAGCAATCGTGATGCGATTATGGATGATGCTAAGACGAAAGCAGAAGCAATGCTTAGAGAAGCTACCATCCATACCAATGAACTGGTAAGCGAACACGAAATTATGCAGCAGGCTTATGCTCAGGCAAACGAAATTATTGCGCAGGCAACAGAAAAGGCACAGTTGATTCTGGATAATGCCACAAAGGATGCCAACGAAATCCGTATTGGTGCCATTCAGTATACCGATGAATTATTAGGAAGTTTACATAATATTGTAAACCATGCCATTGATTCTGCCAGTGCAAAATATGATAATCTGATTTTAGATTTGAAACGCACATGTGAAATTATTGATACAAATCGTGCTTCACTGTCTGCTACAGACGAACCGGAAAGCGCAGCTGAAACAACAGAGGCAGCTACGGAAACTGTAGAATAGAAATGTTACCCCGGAATTGTTGAATGTTTGGAACAATTCCGGGGAATTTTTATAAAATATTATGTAAGAAGAAAAGAGTAAGTACATAAGATAATCCGGTTTGAATCAGCTTTGCAGTCAAGTAAGGCAAAAAGGGAAGTCCGGAATCCTTAATCATACTATAGGTCTGCATTAGTCCGGACAAACCACCAAAAACACAAAGTGGTGTAGAAAAGAAAAAACGCATTTGCAGGGGGAATCCCTGTACCGTAATATAGTTGATTCCGGTAGTGATTTCAATGATTCCTGTAAGCAGGGCAAGCAAGGGTGCCGGAAGTGAAAGAGAAAGAAACATACCTGAAATAATAGAAAACAATATTACGTATCCGCCCAATTTGGTGATTTGGGTGAAGCTGTCCATAATGGCAGTATCTATAATTTCAAAATCCAGCTTTCGGGAAGGGTTAGGTGGAACTAAATCCGGGATTTCCAAGGCACATTTTTTGCGGAATAAAGGCTGGGTAATCAAAGCGTAAATCATAGGTGTTCCATAAATAATTAAAATTACATAGGGAAGTAACTCTGGTGCATCAAAACAGGAAACTGTCAAAAAACTGCTGATAAACATAGGGCTTAAATTGTTGCAGAAGGTAAGCAGATAGCAGGATTCTTCATGGCTAATCTGCTTATGATTGTACAATTCAGAAATCAACTTTGCTCCCATGGGATAACCGCACAAAAATCCTGTCATAAGAACAAATGTTCCTGATTTGCTTAAATGAAAAAACTTTTTAAAAAAAGAAGAAAACAGGAAGGTTAAACAGGATATGGCATTTAGTTCGATTAAAAGTTTGGAAATAATCATAAAGGGTAATAGGGTAGGAAGAAGTACTTTAAACCACAGCATTAGACCGGAACGGGCAGAAGTAACTGCGTTTGCCGGTGAAACCAGGAGAAAAATAAAAATAACAACCACAACGAAGGTAAATAAATATTTCTGGATTTTCATATGACAGCCACCCGCAGGCATATCTAGTTAATTTTATTTATATGAAATATTCCCTATGACTATGAATGAAAAAAATGGGAATAACATAGAGAGAACCTACATAAAATATAAAGATGCCGTGAGGAGAACTTGCTTGTGAAAGAGAAGAAACGTGTTTGGTTACTTGCATATTTTGTAATTTTAAGTATTTTTGCAATTTTGATTTTATCTTTACAGGAGGATATGCTTCTTGCCGGCAGGTACTCCTGGGTGCAGGAGAATTTAAATGAGGAGGATGGGTATCGAGATAATACAGTGAGCGAGGGAGTACTTGCGTATGCCGTCGAACATAAGTTAGAGGGGGCGAAAATGGCAGAACTAATCACTAAGTGCTATTTTTATGAACAGAGTCATGGAGAAGCCATTGAGGGATTAAAAGCCATAAAAAATTTAGATAAGGATAAGAATGTCAGTTATATTCAAAAGGAATATAAAACTGCTTATGAAACTTTGCTTGCCAGCAATCAGGCTGTGTGGTCTGATGTGAAATATTTTCCGGTGCCGTTATCCAGCCGTGATGAGGATTTGACCGTAAATTATGAAAATTCGTGGAAATTTGAACGAACCTTTGGAGGAAAACGATATCATGAAGGCTGCGATATTATGGCTAGTGAAAATACAAGAGGAGTTTACCCGATTATCAGCATGTGCGATGGAGTTGTGGAAAAGAAAGGCTGGCTGCCAAAGGGTGGCTATCGCCTTGGAATCCGTGGAAACAGTGGTGCTTACTTTTATTATGCACATCTGGAATCCTATGCTGATATTGAAGAGGGAGATTTCGTAAAAGCAGGGCAACTGCTGGGATTTATGGGAGATAGCGGTTATGGAGAGGAAGGAACTACAGGGCAATTCGCTGTTCATCTCCATGTGGGGATCTATATTAGAACAGAACATAATGAAGAATTGAGCGTGAATCCTTATCCGATATTGAAATATTTAGAGAACCGACGCCTGACAATGGATTTTGGTTTGAAATAAAGAAGTAATAAATATCACAAAAATTTTAGAAAATTAATAGGCACTAAGGAAAGAAGTGTGGTATAATTTTACTAGAAAGATTCGTGAAAGCCGAATGGCATGCTATGGCAGGGAGCCATAGACAAAGAGTGAAAATAATTGGAGTGGTTAATATGGAAATACAATTATGGAGAGAGATTTTAAATCCGTATGAACTTGCAGTAGAAGAATTAAAGGTCAAATTTAACCATAATATCAGAGAACATAGAGAACGAGGACTCTATTCTCCTATTGAACAGGTTTTAGGACGTGTAAAAACAGTTACCAGTATTATAGAGAAAGCATCGAAAAAGAATATACCAATGGACCGGATTGAAGAGGAAATTGAAGATATTGCCGGAATTCGTATTATTTGCCAGTTTGTGGAAGATATCTATGCCATTGCAGATATGATAAAAGAACGTGACGATATGGAAGTCAAAAGTATCAAAGACTATATTGCCAACCGCAAAGAGAGCGGTTATCAGAGTTATCATATGATTGTAATGTATAAAATTCAGACACTGCGTGGACCAAAGACCATACCGGTGGAAATTCAGATTCGTACGCTGGCTATGAATTTCTGGGCAACCATCGAACATTCCCTGCAGTATAAGTATCATGAAAATATGCCGGAATATATTAGGGACAGCCTAACCGGAGCTGCCACAGCGGTAATTGTACTGGATAAGGAAATGTCTGCGGTGAGAAGCGAAATTATGGACGCCCAGAATTCATTCCGAATCAAGGCAAACATTGTAGCATCTATTTTAAATACAATGCAGAATTTATACAAGGTTGCCAATAAGCGTGAACTTGTAAAGATACAGGACGAATTTTACAGGGTATATGAGCAGGATGATTTAGAACAGCTCACAAGGTTTGAGCGAGAGATTGATTTGATTGCAGAAGGGTATAAGGTACAGGGAATCAAACATGCATTGAATTAAGAGAGGAATCACATATGCAAATTAGATTAGATAAATTCCTTGCAGATGCCAAAGTAGGAAGTCGAAGTGAGGTAAAAGAATACATAAAAAAAGGACGTATTCGCATTAATGACGAGATTGCGCGAAAAGCAGAAACGAAAATTGATACGGAAAAAGACCAAGTCTGTTTTGACCAGGAAAGAGTCTGGCAAAAAGGATTTGTATATTATATGTTAAATAAGCCGAAAGGCGTGGTAAGTGCCACCACAGATAACTTGGATAAGACTGTGGTGGAGTTATTACGTAAGGAGAAATATTGGGAGGAACTGTTTCCGGTAGGCAGACTGGATAAAGATACGGAGGGGTTATTGTTGCTTACCAATGACGGCGTACTGGCACACAATCTGCTTTCGCCGAAGAAACATGTAGATAAGGTGTATTATGCGCTAATCAAAGGATTTGTTACCGAGGAAGATGTTGCTTCCTTTAAAGAAGGTCTGGACATAGGGGAGAAAAAGAACACTATGCCTTCAGACCTTCATATTTTGAAATCCGGAGAAATCTCGGAAATTGAAGTTACCATCTGCGAAGGTAAATTTCATCAGGTAAAGCGAATGTTTCAGGCAGTATCCAAGGAAGTGATATATTTAAAAAGGATTTCCATGGGCAAACTGGAACTGGACAAAACCCTTCAGCCGGGTGAATACAGACCTTTGACAGAAGAAGAAATCGCATTGTTGAAAACAAGATAAAAATGGATAGCAGAGGATATCAGTTATGAATAAAGGATTTTTACCAATTAGCCGCCAAGAGATGGAGGCGCAGGGAATCAGTCAGCTTGATTTTGTATATATTATAGGAGATGCCTATGTGGACCATGCATCTTTCGGACATGCCATTATTAGCAGAATTTTAGAGGCACACGGATATACCGTTGGAATTATCTCACAGCCGGATTGGAAAAGCAAAGAAAGCATTGCAGAATTTGGAGAACCAAGACTGGGCTTCCTGATAAGTGCAGGTAACATGGACTCTATGGTAAATCATTATTCGGTTTCGAAAAAACGACGTGAAGTGGATGCATTTACTCCGGGCGGCGTTATGGGAAAAAGACCGGATTATGCCACCGTAGTATATTCCAATTTGATTCGACAGACTTATAAGAAAACACCGATTATTATTGGCGGAATTGAGGCGTCTTTGAGAAGACTAGCGCACTATGACTACTGGTCAAATTCGCTGAAACGTTCTGTGTTGCTGGATTCCGGAGCAGATTTGCTAATTTATGGTATGGGCGAAAAGCCGATTGTAGAAATTGCAGATGCGTTAAACAGCGGAATTGATATTAAGGATATTACTTTTGTGGATGGGACCGTGTACAAGACAAGCAGTTTAGAGAGCGTATACGATGCCATCACCTTGCCGTCTTATACAGAGTTAAAAGCAGACAAAAAGACATATGCAGAAAGTTTTTATACCCAGTATTGTAATACAGACCCTTTTGTGGCAAAGCGGTTAGTTGAACCTTACAAGGAAAAACAGTATGTGGTACAGAATCCACCGGCAAAACCATTATCTCAAAGCGAAATGGACCATGTGTATTCTCTGCCTTACATGAGAACCTATCATCCGTCCTATGAGGCAGCGGGTGGCGTTCCTGCCATTGCAGAAGTGAAATTCAGCCTTGTGAGCAACAGAGGTTGTTTTGGAGGCTGTAGTTTTTGTGCATTGACATTCCATCAGGGAAGAATCATTCAGACAAGAAGTCACGAGTCCCTTCTTGCGGAAGCAGAAAAAATTGTTTGGGATAAAGATTTTAAAGGATACATTCATGACGTGGGTGGTCCTACGGCAAACTTCAGACATATGGCATGTAAGAAACAGGCAGAGCATGGTGCCTGTCCAAACAAGCAGTGTCTATATCCTAAGCCATGCAATAACTTGAAAGTAGACCATAAAGACTACTTAAAACTGCTGCAGAAGCTGAGAGAACTGCCAAACGTGAAAAAGGTTTTTGTTCGTTCCGGTATTCGTTTTGATTATTTGATGGCAGACAAAGATGATGAATTTTTCTATGAATTGTGCAAACATCACGTTAGTGGGCAGTTAAAAGTGGCACCGGAGCATATATCTGACAACGTACTAAAATATATGGGAAAACCGGAAAATGCCGTATACGAAGCCTTCCAGAAAAAATATAAGAAAATCAACGAACGTATTGATAAGAAGCAGTATCTGGTACCATACCTTATGTCCTCTCATCCGGGTTCTACCATAAAAGAAGCGATAGAGCTGGCAGAGTATTTGAGAGATTTAGGTTATATGCCGGAGCAGGTACAGGATTTCTATCCTACACCGTCCACGCTTTCAACCTGTATGTACTACACCGGATACGACCCAAGAACCATGAAGCCGGTATACACTCCGAAAAACCCTCATGAAAAGGCAATGCAGAGAGCTTTGATTCAGTATCGTAATCCGAAAAATTATGAACTGGTAAAAGAAGCGTTAACCATTGCAGGAAGAACGGATTTGATTGGATTTGATAAAAAATGTCTGATTCGACCAAGGAACATGGGAAATTCCTATGGAGGAAAAACAAAAGGTGATGGTAAGGAAAATTATCAGAAAAAGAAACAAGTTTCCAATGGCAGAGAAAAGACTGTGAAAAAGAAGAAAACCATTCGAAATGTTCATAAAAAGAAAAAGTAGGTGTGAAGTATGAAAATAGCAGTTGTAACCGGAGCATCATCCGGAATGGGAAAAGAATTTGTGATTGCCATAGATAAAAATTATGGAGCAGTACTAGATGAAATCTGGGTTCTGGCAAGGAGAAAAGAACGTCTGGAAGAATTACAGAGTAAAGTCAAAACAAAGCTTCGCATTTTTGCAGTAGATTTATTGCAGGAAGAAAGCTATGAAGAATACTTAGACAGCTTGAAAAAGTATAAACCAACCGTAGGGATTTTGGTAAACTCCTCAGGTTTTGGAAAAATTGGTGCTTTTTCAGAAGTGACCAGAGAAAATAATTTATCTATGGTTGAACTAAACTGTCATGCGCTGACAAAGGTTACTTACGATACTTTGCCATATATGAAAAAGGGAGGAAGAATTCTTCAACTGGCATCCAGTGCCGCATTTCTTCCACAGCCTGAGTTTGCAGTGTATGCAGCCAGCAAGTCTTATGTATTGAGTCTTACAAGGGCATTAAAATATGAATTGATGGACAGAGGAATTTATGTGACCGCTGTTTGTCCGGGACCTGTAAAGACAGAATTTTTTGACATTGCAGAAGAAAACAGCCAGATTGCTCTTTATAAGCGGTTAGTGATGGCGAACCCAGTAAAGGTGGTAGAAAAAGCTCTTGCGGATGCAAAGGCAGGAAAAGTGAAATCCGTGTACGGCATACTGATGCAGGCATTTGAAATCCTTTGCAAGGTAGTACCTCATGAGGTGATTTTGAAAATAATGACAAAGATAAAATAGGGGAGAACATTATGAAAAAAATACCAAAGGGAAATTATGGTTATTTAAAGTCACAGCGGAATATAGAAACGATTAAGACAATTATTTTATTCGTATTGGTAATAGGAATTTTTCTTGCAGGTTATCTGACTACAAAAACCAAGGCGAACCTGTTTACCGTGGTAGCGGTAGTATCTGTTTTACCGGCGGCAAAGCAGATGGCCACAACAATTCTTTTTTATAAATATTCTTCCGGAAGTCAGGAAACTTATGAAAAGATAAAGAATGTAGTGAAAGATGCAACTGTCGTTTCTGATATTGTCATTACTTCTTATGATAAAATTGGAGAACTTCTCCATGTAGCTATTGTAGGCAAAACAATTATTGCCTACAGCGAAAAAGAAAAAACAGATGAAAAATATATGGCAGACTATATCAAGGGAATTCTTGATAAGAACGGGTATATGGGAACTTCCGTAAAGATTTTTAAAAACAAAGAAAATTATCTTGCCAGATTACAGGAATTACAGAAAAATCTAGGCGGAGAGAGAAATACAGAGCAGGAACAAAAAATGGCAGATGTAATCAAAGCCATATCCATTTAACCGGACAGAAAACAAAGAAATGGTTTAGTTGAGGTTAGATTTATGAAAGAAATTATCGTAAAGGAAAATGAAGCAAATCAGAGATTAGATAAGCTTCTGGCAAAATATCTGAATAAAGCGCCGAAAAGCTTCATATATAAGATGCTTCGAAAGAAAAACATCAAGCTGAATGAAAAGAAAGCAGATGGAAGTGAAAAGACAAAAGTAGGCGATTGCGTAAAGATTTTTCTCAGTGATGAAACCTTTGAAAAATTTAGTGAGCCGGTAAAAGTGCCGCCGGTACCTACAGGAAGAAAACAGGGCAAAAGTTTACATGTTATCTATGAAGATGAACATATTCTTTTGGTAAACAAAGAAAGCGGCATGCTGGTGCAAAAAGCGAACCTTCGGGATTATTCCTTGAATGATGCTATTTTAGAGTATTTAGCAGAGAAAGGCGAAGTGACAGAGGAAACACTGAAAACCTTTAAGCCTTCTATCTGCAATCGGATCGACAGAAACACCAGCGGATTGGTGGCAGCGGGAAAATCCCTGGTCGGTTTACAGGAGTTATCAAAATTATTTAAAGAGCGTACGCTTCATAAATATTATCTCTGCTATGTGGCAGGTAACATAAAAGAGCCTACGAAAATTCGGGGCTACTTATGGAAAAACGAAAAAAATAATCAGGTAGAGATATATTCCAAAGAACGGGAAGATGCAAAACCGATTGAAACAGAATATCGCCCGATTGCCTGGGGAGAACATACTACGTTGTTAGAAGTAAAACTGATTACGGGTAGAACCCACCAGATTAGAGCACATCTTGCTTCTATTGGACATCCCATTGTGGGAGATACCAAATATGGAAAAAAGGCAATCAATGATAAGTATAAGAAAGAATGTCACATTTCATCCCAGTTACTTCATGCCTACCGCATCGAGTTTCCGCAGATGGATACAAAACTTTCCTATTTATCAGGCAGAGAATTTGTGGCAGAAGTGCCAAAAGAATTTAAAATTATGGAAAAATACAGGTGAGAAAGATGGCAACATGGAGTTCCAGGGGCTTACGAGGTTCCACATTAGAAGAAATGATTAACAGAACCAATGAAAAATATCGGGAAGGCAAGCTTGCGTTGATTCAAAAAGTTCCCACGCCGATTACGCCGATTTCCATAGACAAGGCTACCAGACATATTACCTTGGCTTATTTTGAACAAAAAAGTACCGTGGATTATATCGGGGCGGTGCAGGGAATTCCTGTGTGCTTTGATGCAAAAGAATGTACTACAGATACCTTTCCCATGCATAATATACATGAACATCAGTTTGTTTTCATGACAGAGTTTGAAAGACAGGGAGGAATTTCTTTTTTGATTTTGTTCTTTTCTCATAAAAATCTGCTTTACTATTTAAAATACGAGAAATTAAAAGAATTTTATGAGCGGATGGAACAGGGCGGAAGAAAAAGCTTTCGGTTAGATGAGCTTAGTCCGGATTATGTGATGCAGCCTAAAAACGGAATATTGGTTCCGTATCTGGACAGTATGCAGCAGGATTTGGAGGAAAGGGAAGAAACAGCTTGACATCTTTTGCAGTTACCTATATAATTATGGAAGTTTATTATAGTAACAAGTTAATGAATTAGCGATTTAGCGTACTAAAGTGACCGTATGGAGGATAAGAATAGATGGAAAACAGATTATTGCATACACCGGAGGGTGTAAGAGATATTTACAATTCAGAGTGTGAACGCAAACAGGTGCTTCAGGACAGATTGTTTGGCATTTTAAAACAGTATGGTTATCAGGCGATTGAAACACCAACCTTTGAATATTTTGATGTATTTTCCAGAGAAGTGGGAACTACAGCTTCCAAAGAATTGTTTAAATTTTTTGACAGAGAGGGAAATACACTGGTAATGCGCCCGGACTTTACGCCATCCATTGCACGTTCTGCTGCGAAGTATTATCATGATGAAGATATGCCAATCCGTTTTGGATATATGGGAAATACATACATTAATCACCACAGCTTACAGGGAAGACTGAAAGAAACTACACAGTTGGGAGCGGAATTAATCGGTGATGACAGCGTAAGTGCGGATGCTGAAATTGTGGCAATGATGATTCGTTGCCTGAAAACAGCAGGTTTAAAGGAATTTCAGGTAAGTATCGGTCATATTGACTTTTTCAAGGGCTTAATAGAAGAAGCAAAATTAGAGGAAGAAGTTGAATTTGAATTAAGAGAACTAATTTCCAACAAAAATCACTTTGGTGTGGAAGAATTGCTGGCAGAGCATAACATACCGGAAGATGTAAAGACATGTTTGGAAAAGATGCCGGAATTGTTCGGTTCTATTGACGTTTTAAAAGAAGCCAAAAAAATGGTAGGAAATGAAAAGTCAAAGGCATCCATTGAACGTTTGGAGGCTATTTACAAGGCTTTAAAGGTATATGGCGTGGAAGATTACATTACCTTTGATTTGGGTATGGTAAGCAAATATAAATACTATACAGGAGTTATTTTTAAGGCTTATACCTATGGAGTAGGAGAAGCACTGATTACCGGAGGTCGCTACAACAGTCTGTTAAAGCATTTTGGAAAAGATTCTGCGGCGATTGGTTGTGTATTACTGGTAAATCAGTTAATGGCAGCTCTTTCCAGACAGAAAATTGAAATACCTACCGAAAAGAACACCGTACTTTTGATTTGTGAGGCTGACAGTGAAACAGAAGCTGTAAAACAGGCAGAAGAACTGCGTTCCACAGGCGAAAAGGTAGCAGTGTTAAGAAGAAATGAAAAATCCTTAGATGAATGTAAGGAATATGCAGATAGAAACGGTTTTGCAAAGATATTACATTTGGATAAAAATGGTTGCACAGAAATGTAGAGGAGAATAGAACATGAGATATTTAACATTTGCATTAGGTAAGGGACGTCTTGCAAAAACAACATTGGAAATGTTTGAAAAGATTGGAATTACCTGTGAAGAAATGAAAGACAAAGATTCCAGAAAACTGATTTTTGTCAACGAAGAATTGAAGTTGAAATTTTTCTTGGCAAAGGGACCGGACGTACCTACATACGTGGAATATGGCGCGGCTGATATTGGTATTGTCGGAAAAGATACCATTTTGGAAGAAGGCAGAAAAATGCACGAAGTATTAGACCTTGGATTTGGTAAGTGTAAAATGTGTGTTTGCGGACCGGCAGAAGCGAAGGAATTGTTGCAGCATCATGAACTGATTCGTGTGGCAACCAAATATCCAAACATTGCAAAGGATTACTTCTATAATAAAAAACATCAGACCGTAGAAATCGTGAAATTAAATGGTTCCATTGAATTGGCGCCAATCGTAGGCTTATCTGAAGTAATCGTAGATATTGTGGAAACAGGAACTACTTTAAAAGAAAATGGCTTGACTGTATTAGAAGAAGTATGTCCACTTTCTGCAAGGATGGTAGTAAATCAGGTCAGCATGAAAATGGAAAACGAGAGAATTACAAAAATCATCAATGATTTAAAAGGGATTTTATAAGGAAAGAGAGGCAGGAGAACCTTATGAGAATTATAAAACTGGAAGAAGAAACCAAGAAAAACATATTAGAAGATTTATTAAAGAGAAGTCCAAACAGCTACGGAGAATTTGAAAGCAGAGTAGCTGACATTGTAAGCAATGTAAAGGCAAATGGCGACAAGGCATTATTTGAATATACTGAAAAATTTGATGGTGTAAAAATTGACAGTAATTGTATTAAAGCAACAGAAGAAGAAATCAAGGAAGCATACGAAGAAGTAAGTGAAGAACTTCTTGGTATTATTCGTAAAGCGTTAAAGAACATTGAAAGCTATCACGCTATGCAGCGTCAGCAGAGTTGGTTTGATTCTACTGCAAAAGGAACTATTTTAGGTCAGAAAGTAACACCATTAGAAAAAGTTGGTGTATATGTACCAGGTGGAAAAGCAGTATATCCATCTTCTGTACTTATGAACATTATGCCTGCAAAAGTAGCTGGAGTAGACAGAATCATTATGACAACACCTCCGGGAAAAGACGGAAAAGTATGTCCAACTACATTGGTTGCAGCAACAGAAGCCGGAGCAACAGAAGTTTATAAGGTTGGTGGTGCGCAGGCAATCGCAGCGTTGGCATATGGAACAGAAAGTATTCCAAAAGTAGATAAAATTGTAGGACCGGGTAACATTTATGTAGCTTTGGCAAAGAAGGCTGTATATGGACACGTAAGCATTGATTCCATTGCCGGACCAAGCGAAATCCTTGTGATTGCAGACGAAACAGCAAATCCAAGATTTGTGGCTGCAGATTTACTTTCTCAGGCAGAACATGATGAAATGGCTTCCGCCATCTTAATTACTACCAGTCAGGAATTGGCAGAGAAAGTTTCCGAGGAAGTAGATAAATTTACAGCCCAGTTATCCAGAAAGGAAATTATTCAGAAATCTTTAGATAATTACGGATATATTTTAGTGGCAGATACTATGGAAGAAGTGATTGAAGCAGCTAACGATATCGCTTCCGAACACTTGGAAATCCAGACAAAAAATCCATACAATGTAATGACAAAGATTCGTAATGCAGGAGCAATTTTCATTGGAGAATACAGCTCAGAACCATTAGGAGATTATTTTGCCGGACCAAACCACGTTCTTCCAACCAACGGTACTGCAAAATTTTTCTCACCGTTAAGTGTGGATGATTTTATTAAGAAATCCAGTATTATTGCTTATTCGAAAGAAGCTTTAGAACCAATACACCAGGATATTATCAAGTTTGCAGAGTCAGAACAGCTTACAGCACATGCAAATTCTATTAGAGTAAGATTCGAAGATTAAATAAAGGGGACGCACATGGAAAGAACAGCAAAAATAACAAGGAAAACAAAAGAAACGGATATTACCATTGAATTGAATTTAGATGGTAGTGGTGTTGCAAATATTGATACAGGCATTGGCTTTTTTGACCATATGCTGGAAGGATTTGCAAAACATGGCTTTTTTGATTTGAATTGCTTTGTAAAAGGTGATTTGATTGTAGATTGTCACCATACCATAGAGGACACTGGAATTGCTTTAGGAACTGCAATTAAGGAGGCTCTTGGCGATAAAAAGGGAATTCAGCGTTTTGGTCAGCGTTATCTTCCGATGGATGAAACCTTGATGCTTTGTGCCATTGATTTATCAGGAAGACCATACCTTGTTTTTGAGGCTGATTTTTCTGTAGAGCGGGTAGGATACTTCGATACGGAAATGGTAAAAGAATTTTTCTATGCTGTTTCCTATGCAGCAGGAATGAACTTACATATGAAACTGGTGCACGGAAGTAATAATCACCATATTATTGAAGCTGCATTTAAAGCTTTTGCAAAGGCTTTGGACGAGGCTTGTACTTATGATGAAAGAATTACAGATGTACTTTCTACAAAAGGAACACTTTAAGGTGGAGGAAACAGCAGAATGATAAAAACAAAAAAATTAGTTCCATATATTTCTCTGGAAGATGACAACGCAGTAAATCTTGCCAAATATTACTCTGATGCAGGAGCAGACGAATTATTGGTCTTTGGCTTTTCGGATTCTGACGAAGCTCACGATAAAGCAATCGGAATTTTAAGAGAAATCGCTCGTGTGGTGGAAATACCGATTATTGCAAGTGATGAGATAAACCGTGTGGAAGATGTGAAAAAGCTTTTATACGCAGGTGCTTCTAAGGCAGTTTTAAATTATGCAAAGCAGAGTAATATTGAATTGACAGAAGAAGTATCAAAACGCTTTGGCAAAGAGAAAATTGCGGTTTCTGTTGATAATATTCAAATAATTGCAAATAATAAAACATTAATTGAAAATTTTGCAGATGAAATTGTATTCGTAAACCCGGAAAACGAAACTGTGTTGAAAGAGGTTGCAGAGCAGGCAGATACTCCGGTACTTCCGGTATGGAACGCTTCGCAGAAAGCAGATATGAAAAGTGTTCTCTCCATTGGTAATGTCAGTGGGATTTCGGTTGATGAATTAAATGGAATGAAGGTTGATTTCATGCAGATAAAGCAGGAATGTAAGAAAGCCGGAATTCCGGTGAGTCTTTTTGAAAGCTCCATGCAGTGGTCTGATTTTAAATTAAATTCCGATGGCATGGTTCCTGTGATTGTGCAGGATTATATCACAGACGAAGTGTTGATGTTAGCGTATATGAATGAAGAAGCCTATAACAATACCGTTGCTACTGGTAAAATGACATATTACAGCAGAAGTAGAGATGAATTATGGGTAAAAGGACTCACCTCAGGACATTTCCAGTACGTAAAATCTTTGACAGCGGACTGTGATGTTGATACAATTCTTGCAAAGGTTTCACAGGTGGGTGCTGCCTGTCATACCGGAAACAGAACTTGTTTCTTTAACAAGTTGGTGGAAAAGGAAGGCACAGTAACCAATCCGTTGAAAGTATTTGAAGAAGTATATCAGGTGATTGCGGACAGAAAAGAAAATCCAAAAGAGGGTTCCTACACCAATTATTTATTTGACAAAGGAATCGATAAGATTTTGAAAAAGGTAGGAGAAGAAGCGACAGAAATTGTAATTGCTGCGAAAAATCCTGATCCGGAAGAAATCAAGTACGAAGCATCCGATTTTCTTTATCATTTAATGGTTCTAATGGTAGAACGTGGTGTTACATGGTCTGATATCACGAAAGAACTTGCAAACAGATAGTCTGTAGAAGGTGTCATTTTGGGTAAAACAAATGAAGTAATTAAGAAAATAAACGAAAAATATGAAAAGCTTAGTAAGGGACAGAAAAAGCTGGCAGATTATATTATTCAAAATTATGATAAGGCAGCTTTTTTAACTGCGGCGAAACTTGGCAGTCTGGTGGGTGTCAGTGAGTCCACGGTAGTGCGTTTTGCCATGAATCTTGGCTATCAGGGCTATCCTGATTTTCAGAAAGCCTTAGAAGAAATGGTGCGGAATAAATTAAATTCCATTCAGCGTATGGAGGTGGCTTACGGAAGAATCAGCCAGTCCGAAATATTGAGTACTGTGTTACAGTCAGATGCAGAAAAGATAAAACTTACTTTGGAAAATATAGATGAAATGGCATTCGAAACAGCCATTGATATTTTGCTGAATGCAAGGCATATTTATGTTTTGGGTATTCGAAGCTGTATGCCTCTGGCAAACTTTTTGAGCTTTTATCTGAACATGTTGTTTGATAATGTCCATTTGATTCAGACCAGCAGTGCCAGCGAAATCTTTGAACAGATGATTCGTATCGGCGAGGAAGATGCCATTATTGGAATCAGTTTTCCAAGATATTCCATGCGTACACTGAAGGCAATGGAATTTGCCAACAACCGAAATGCCAAAGTAATTACCCTTACAGACAGTATTCACTCTCCGATGAATTTATATTCTTCTTGTAATTTGATTGCAAGAAGTGATATGGCATCCATCGTAGATTCTTTGGTGGCACCATTAAGCGTAATCAATGCTTTGGTGGTGGCTTTGTGCATGAAAAAACAGAAAGAAGTTGTAAACACACTGGAAACGTTGGAAAAAATCTGGGATGAATATCAGGTATACAGTAACGATGAAATCAACGCAGTAGAAGATAAAATAATATTAAAAGACCCTTATCTGGAGAATTAAATATGAGAAAAATTATTGTAATCGGTGGTGGCGCCGCCGGAATGATGGCTGCGATTGAAGCTGCCAGAAACGGCGCAGAAGTTATTTTATATGAAAAAAATGAAAAGCTTGGGAAAAAACTTTTTATTACAGGAAAGGGCAGATGCAATCTGACCAATGCCTGTGATATGGAAGATTTGCAGAAAAGTGTGATGAAAAACCACAAGTTTCTCTACAGTGTTTTTCAAAATTTTAATAACTGGGAAACCATTGGCTTTTTTGAAGATTTGGGACTTGCAACGAAGATTGAAAGAGGAAACAGGGTGTTTCCGGCTTCAGACCATTCTTCCGATGTAATCAAGGTTTTAGAGCAGGAATTAAAGCGTCAGGGCGTGGAAGTTTTTCTTAAGACAAAGGTGAAAAATCTGATAGAACAGCAGGATAAAGTAATTGGAGTTACTTTGGAAAACGGAAAAAAAGTTATGGCAGATGCGGTGATTGTAACTACTGGTGGCTTATCTTACCAGCTTACCGGTTCTACCGGTGACGGTTTTCGCTTTGCAAAATCCATGGGACATAAAGTGACAGAATTATCCCCGGCACTGGTGCCAATGACGGTAAGCGAAGACTGGGTACCCAGATTACAGGGGTTATCCTTGCGGAATGTAAGGGTATCGATCAAAAATAAGAAAAAGGTATTGTACGAAGAATTTGGCGAAATGCTGTTTACCCATTATGGTGTCAGTGGACCGCTGATTCTCAGTGCAAGCAGCGTGGTTTTAGAAGAATTAAAGAAAGAAAATCTCAGATTAAAAATCGATTTAAAACCTGCTTTATCTGAAGAACAGCTGGACGATAGAATATTACGTGATTTTGAGCAGGATAAAAATAAACAGTTTAAAAATGTGTTAGGAAATCTTCTGCCAGCAAAAATGATACCGGTGGTGATTGAATTAAGTGGAATTGCACCGGAAAAGAAGGTAAATGAAATCAACAAAAAAGAGCGCAGAAGATTATTAGAAACCATGAAAGAGCTTTCTATGACGGTAAATGGAGTCAGAGGTTATGAGGAAGCCATAATTACAAGAGGTGGCGTAGACGTAAAAGAAATCAATCCTGCCACCATGGAATCAAAGAAAAAGAAAGATTTATATTTTGCAGGGGAAGTGTTGGATGTGGATGCAGTAACCGGAGGATTTAATCTACAGATAGCCTGGTCCACAGCTATGGCTGCTGCAAGGGCTGCTTCACAGGAACAATTTTGAGATATCACATAGAAAAGGAGAAAGAAAATGGCATACAGTATTGCAATTGACGGACCTGCAGGTGCAGGAAAGAGTACCATCGCAAAGAAAATCGCAAAGGAATTATCCTATATTTACGTGGATACCGGTGCCATGTACCGTGCCATGGCATTATATTTCTTAAGAAAAGGTATCAAACCGGAAGAAGAAGGAAAAATCAGCGATGAATGTAAAAATGCAGACATCACTATTGAATACAAGAATGGAGAACAGCAGGTTATTTTAAACGGAGAAAATGTAAACGGTCTGATTCGAACCGAAGAAGTAGGAAATATGGCATCAGCTACTTCCGTAAACGGTGATGTTCGTGAAAAAATGGTGGAATTGCAGCAACAATTAGCTAAAAAAACAGATGTCATTATGGACGGCAGAGATATTGGAACCAAAGTGCTTCCGATGGCAGAGTTGAAAATATATCTGACAGCCAGTTCAAGAACTCGTGCAGAACGCCGATATAAAGAATTGCAAGGAAGAAATATTGAGTGTGATATCGAAATTATCGAAAAAGATATTATTGACCGGGATTACCGTGATATGCACAGAGAAAATTCTCCTCTGATGCAGGCAGAAGATGCCGTGCTTGTAGATTCTTCCGATATGAATGCAGAAGAAGTTGCAGCACATATTATTCGACTTTTCAAAGAAAAAATAAATGGATAATTTAAAAATATAGGAGAGGTATATGGAAGTAAA
>CAYVCL010000026.1:0-37105 GCA_964450185.1 uncultured Lachnospiraceae bacterium
AGATGTATCTGATTGAGGCGAAAGACAACAATCTTCCGTTGGAAAATGAAAATAACCGTACATTATTTCAGTTGTGTTCCATCGTATTGGATGAAAAGAAAACAGATGCCCAAAAGCGGGAAGCAGCAATGCAGTATGAAAAGGAGCACAAGATAGACGAGGAAGTGTTGTCTGCTTTGGCAGGTGCTACAAACTGTGACTTACGTAAGGAAGATGAGAGAGGAGAGATGACTATGTGTACATTTTTTGAAAATATGAAAGAAGAGGGCAGACAAGAGGGCAGACAAGAAGGTAGGCTAGAAGGCAGAACCGAAGGAGCAGAATGCCGAATAATAGGACAAACCTTGAAAAAGATAGCTAAAAGTCTAACAGTAGAAGAAACCGCAGATATGCTGGAAACGGATATTAGCGTTATCAAACGAATATACGATATCAAAGCTTCCAATCCGGAATATGGAGAAAAAGAGATTTTCGAAGCAATGCAGAAGGAAAATTAGAAGTTATGTAAAAGAGATTTTTAAATAAAATGCAAAATTCATAAAGAGTTCTCTTAATACCGACACATTCTGTCCATTCTCCTTGCTATAATAACTTCAAAATGCAATTTACTTTCAAAAACAAAAGGAGCCTTATCAGAATGAAAAACGCTATGCTGGAAACCATTTACGAGAACGCCCGGATGAATTTTCCACTGACTAAGATAATCGAAGCAACAATCACAGAAGAAATCGACAATATACTAAAACAACAGAAACCTGCAATGTCCTCTCAAGATTTGGAGGAGTTGCGGAATCTGTTGTTTGAAGTAAGTGATATAAGTGAAAAGCAGGGATTTGTGTTGGGCTTTCGTTATGCGGTTGCATTGCTGCACGAAAGCTAAAGCAAATCAATCATTTTTAAAATACGTTCCTTCTTTTCATTACTGCAATAATTCAATTTTTTCTGAATTTGTTCATCCAAGTCAGAGGATGGAGCATCTGACAGATGAAAGGTATATTCATCCCCGATAAAATAGTCCACACTACAGTGGAGGACGTTGGCGATATTGATTAAAGCAGTCAGACTTGGGTTAGCGCGACCACCTTCAATATTGCTGATATGGCTTGGATTGACGTTAAGCTTGGTAGCAACAAAATCCTGTGTTAAGCCAAGAGAAACTCTACGTTCTTTGATTTTAGAACCAATCGTTTTGAAATCCAAATAAAGCATACTGTACTCCTTTTCTTCGCTAACCTAATTTTAATTTAGTATTTCCGGTAGGTTAAGGAGTTATAAGAAAAGATTATTAGTTATAGCTAAATATAGGAGGAATCCACACATGCATTCACCACTCATATTCCACATCGACGTAAACAGCGCCTTCCTCTCCTGGGAGTCCGTCTACCGCCTGAAAGAACTGGGCGAAACTGTAGATTTGCGTGAGATTCCGTCAGCCATTGGCGGCGACCAGTCCAAACGCCATGGAATTATTCTGGCAAAATCCACATCCGCGAAAAAATACGGAATCCAGACCGGAGAACCTATTGTAGATGCCATGCGCAAATGTCCGGAACTTACCGTGGTTCCACCACGATATGAAATATACGAAAAAAATTCCAAAGCATTTATGGAGATTTTAAGTAAATATTCTCCGGATGTGGAAAAATACAGTATAGACGAAGCTTTTGTGGATATGACCGGAACAGAAAAGCTTTTTGGAGAGCCGGTGAAGGCAGCGGAGCGCATTAAAAATGAGATATATGAAACACTGGGATTTACTGTAAACGTAGGTATTTCTTCCAATAAATTGCTGGCGAAAATGGCAAGTGATTTTGAAAAACCAAACCGTGTACATACCCTTTTTCCGGAAGAAATTCAGGAGAAAATGTGGCCTCTGCCGGTGCGGGATTTGTTTTTTGTGGGAAAATCTTCAGAGAAAAAGTTACATTCCCTTGGAATCTACACCATAGGAGATTTGGCAAAAACAGATTTGGAAATGATGAAATCCATTATGAAGAAACAGGGCGAAACCATATGGAATTTTGCCAACGGAAAGGATGTGTCCTTTGTGGAGCATAAGGAAGATTCCAATAAAGGCTATGGAAATTCCACCACCATTCCTTTCGACGTCAGCGACCGTAGCACTGCCCAGATGATTCTGCTGTCTTTGGCAGAAACCGTGGGAATCCGTTTGCGAAAGGACAATGTTAAAATAGAAGTGATTTCTGTGAACTTGCGTTTCTACGATTTAAGTAATGTGTCCCATCAGTGCGTTTTAGACCATCCTACCAACATTACCAACGAAATTCATGCGGTGGCCTGCCGGCTGTTTGATGAGTTGTGGGATGGGACACCGATTCGTCTGCTTGGCATACAGACCAGCAGGGTTATGGAAGAAGGAAGCGGACGGCAGATGAATTTGTTTGATGACACAGATTATGAAAAGCTTGAGAAATTAGATAAAGCAGTGGACAGTATTCGAAAGCGTTTCGGAACGGATTCCATCAAGCGGGCATCTTTTGTACAGCAAGAAGAAATCGACCATATCAGTGGTGGCAGAGTAAAAGAAAAAATCAGAAATGACTGGGATAGGAGCTAATGTTACAACTTTGTAAGGTTAGCTCCCGAAATTGTAAGCTAAAGCTAAGGTTTGAACTGCTCCTGAGTGATAAGATAAATACATCAAGAAGAACAAAACACAAAGGAGAATAAAAACATGAAAAACGTAAAGAAAGTATTAGCAGGATTGGTAGTAATCGCAGGAGTTGTAGCAGTAGAAATATTAGTACAGAATTTAACAGGATTTGTAATACCGGACGCAGCATTTGCAATGTGTGGAGCAATGGTTGGAGTTGCAGTTTATCGCTACATTGCAGAAAAGATTGATGTAAAAGAAAAATAAGGAATATTTTTGCTAAATTCACATATAATATACTAAGCAAAGGGAAAAGCAAAAGCGCCCCATTACTTGACAAATCAAAAGAAAAGTACTATAGTTAAAAATGTGAATAGCGCGGGGTGGAGCAGTCTGGAAGCTCGTCGGGCTCATAACCCGAAGGTCGTAGGTTCAAATCCTGCCCCCGCAACTTTATCAAAACCGTTGATGCAAATCAGCGGTTTTTTTGTAAAGGGAGGTTTTCTATGGAAAAAATAGAACAATTACAAAAAATGATTGATGAAAGCGATAACATTGTCTTTTTTGGGGGTGCCGGAGTATCTACAGAAAGCGGGATTCCGGATTTTCGTTCGGTGGACGGGCTGTATCACCAGCAGTACGCATACCCTCCGGAAACAATTTTAAGTCATAGCTTCTATTTAAAGAATAATCAGGAATTTTATCGTTTCTATAAAGATAAAATGCTTTGTCTGGATGCAGAACCAAACACAGCACATAAAAAACTGGCAGAGTTAGAAGTAGCAGGAAAATTAAAGGCTGTAATTACGCAAAACATTGATGGACTCCACCAAAAGGCAGGGAGCAAAACAGTGTATGAACTTCACGGCTCGGTACATAGAAATTATTGTGAGTCCTGTCATAAACTATATGATGCAGAATACATATTAAAATCGGAAGGAATTCCTACCTGTAGCTGTGGAGGAAGACTGAAACCGGATGTGGTTTTATATGAGGAAGGTTTGGATGACGATACGTTGCGTAATTCCATTCGGGCTATCCGCAGTGCAGAAATGATGATTATTGGAGGGACTTCTCTGGTGGTGTATCCGGCAGCGGGGCTGATTGATTATTTTCAGGGAAAATATTTGGTATTGATTAACAAGCAGGCAACCAAGGCGGACAACCATGCAGATTTGGTGATACAGGAACCGATTGGAGAAGTATTTTCCCAAATTAAGATATAAAATAAGAAGATAAGGCAGGAAAAAGTATGGAATATGAATTAGGTGATATTGTTAAATTAAAGAAACTTCATCCATGTGGTTCACAGGAATGGGAAATTTTAAGAGTGGGAGCAGATTTTCGCTTAAAATGTATGGGATGCGGTCATCAGATTATGATTGCCAGAAAGCTGGTAGAAAAAAATACAAAAGAAATTCGCAAAAAAGCTTGAAAATTTGAAAACCATATGGTATCATTTTGATTTGTGATATGTTATAAATTTCCTTGTTTCCGCCGAAGAGCGGAAGCCAGAGACCAAAAGGAGGTGCGATTGCATGAACAAATATGAATTAGCATTAGTTGTCAATGCAAAAATCGAAGATGATGCACGTGCTGCAGTTGTAGAACAGGCGAAGGAATACATTGCTCGCCTTGGCGGTACAGTGACAGAAGTAGAAGACTGGGGTAAGAAAAGATTAGCTTACGAAATCCAGAAAATGAAAGAAGGATTCTACTACTTTATCAAATTCGATGCTGAAGCAGGTGTTCCAGCTGAACTTGAATCAAGAGTTCGTATTATGGAAAACGTGCTCAGATATTTATGCGTTAGACAGGAAGCATAGAAAAGAGGAGATAGTATGAACAAAGTCATTCTTATGGGACGATTAACAAGGGATCCGGAAGTCCGTTATTCCCAGAACGATACATCAATGGCAATTGCCAGATATTCTTTAGCCGTAGACAGAAGATTCGCAAGACGTAATGAAGGAAGTAATGAGCAGACAGTTGATTTTATTAACTGTGTAGCCTTCGGAAGAAGTGCAGAATTTGCAGAAAAATATTTCCGTCAGGGTATGCGTGTTCTGATTACCGGAAGAATTCAGACAGGAAGCTATACAAATAAGGATGGTCAGAGAGTTTATACGACTGATGTTGTAGTTGAGGATCAGGAGTTTGCAGACAGTAAGGGTGCCGCAGGTAACAACGACGGCGGATTTGCACCGGCAAGACCTTCTGCACCGGCTATGGACGCAGGCGATGGATTCATGAATATACCGGAAGGTATTGACGAAGAACTACCGTTTAATTAAGATATAAAGGAGGTCAGAACAATGGCTTATACAAAGAGTGATAGAGCAGATTCTCCAATGAAGAGAAGAGGCGGACGCAGAAGAAAAAAAGTTTGCGTATTCTGCGGTAAAGATAACGTAATCGATTATAAAGACACAAATAAGTTAAAAAGATATGTATCTGAAAGAGGAAAAATTCTTCCTAGAAGAATTACAGGTAACTGTGCAAAGCATCAGAGAGCTTTGACAGTAGCTATCAAGAGAGCACGTCACGTTGCTTTAATGCCTTACACAGTAGATTAAGGGATAGCGAAATTGAGCCATTATGGCTTTTGGGTGCAATTTTGACGCAAGTCTAATAAATTTTATGATAGAAAAGGCCAGTAGTCGGATAGAGATTATTGGTCTTTTTTAGTGTATCACGAAAGAGAGGTTAACCATAAAATGAATGAATTGCTGACAAAAATAGATGATATTGTATGGGGAGTGCCTTTGATGGTGCTTATTTTAGCAGGAGGAATCTGGCTTACCATTCGTATGGGAGTATTGCAGATTCGAAAACTTCCATTGGCTTTAAAATGGATGGTGAAAAATGAAGAAGGCGGAGAGGGAGAAGTTACTTCTTTTGGGGCGTTATGTACTGCCCTTTCAGCCACTATAGGAACAGGAAATATTGTGGGAGTTGCCACTGCCATTGTAGCCGGTGGTCCGGGAGCGTTGTTCTGGATGGAGGTTGCGGCGTTCTTTGGAATGGCGACAAAATATGCAGAAGGCTTATTAGCAGTAAAATATCGCGTAGTGGATGAAGAAAATCATTCCTTGGGTGGACCGTTTTACTATATCGAACGAGGCATGGGAAGTAAGTGGAAATGGCTTGCAAAGCTGTTTGCTTTCTTTGGAGTTTGTGTTGGTTTGTTTGGAATCGGAACATTTTCACAGGTAAACGGGATTGCCTCTGCAGTGAATAATTTCTTTGATCCAAATCAAAACTGGACAGTAAATATTCCGGGCTTGGGAACATATTCCTGGACGGTAGTAACTGCTTCTCTTATTTTGACATTGTGTGTTGCACTGGTATTGATTGGTGGAATTAAACGAATTGCAAATGTGGCACAGCTTGTTGTACCATTTATGGCAATTATTTATTTTGTGCTTTGCCTGATTTTATTACTTTGCAATATTTCAGATATTCCGGCAGCGATCAGTGTTATTGTAAAAGGAGCATTTAATCCTTCAGCGGTAACCGGCGGTGTTGTGGGAAGTGTGATTGTTGCAATGCAGAAAGGTGTGGCACGAGGAATTTTCTCAAATGAAGCAGGACTTGGTTCCGCACCAATTGCGGCAGCAGCAGCCCAGACAAAAGAACCGGTAAGACAGGGACTTGTTTCCATGACAGGAACTTTTATTGATACCATTATCATTTGTACTATGACAGGACTTTCCATTGTACTTACCGGTGCATGGCAGGTAGAAGGACTGGAAGGGGTAGCGGTAACTACGTATGCCTTTAACACAGGACTTCCTTTTCCGACCATCGTTTCATCCTTCCTATTAATGTTGTGCCTTGTATTTTTTGCATTTACAACGATTTTAGGCTGGGATTATTATTCCGAACGTTGTTTGGAATATTTGTCTAATGGAAAAATGATGGCAGTTAAGGTATTCCGCTTCTTATATATTGTGGCGGTATTCATTGGACCATATATGACAGTAAAAGCTGTTTGGACCATTGCTGATATTTTTAATGCATTAATGGCAATACCAAATATGATAGCTATCTTCTATTTAAGTAATGTGGTAGTAAAAGAAACAAAAAGTTTTTTCGATAACAGAAAAAAGCAAAAAGCAGGCAATTATGTAGGACAAGTTGCAGAATAAAAAAGAGTGAAAAGGGGAATGAAATAATGAAAAAGAAATTAGTAATCGCCATGTTAGCAGGAGCAATGGCAATGATGTGTCTTAACGGATGTGGTGAAAAAGAAGAAACAGGTAAAAATTTAATAACATCTACAGAAGAAGTGACACCAACCGAAAGTGTGGAAGCGACACCGACCGAAAGTGCAGAAGCGACACCGACCGAAAGCGCGGAAGCGACACCGACAGAAAGTGCAGAAGCGACACCAACCGAGGCACCGGAAGCGACACCAACCGTAACACCGGAAGCGACACCAACTGTAACACCAGAACCAACTCCAACCAGCGCGCCGGCTGGAATTACAAAGGACGAAGCAGAACAGCTTATTGTAGGTGCTTATGGTTTAGAGGATGAAAGTACCGGTAATACCAATAGTTTTAGTTATGAAAACACAGTAACCATAGATGGCGTACAGTATTACAATTTCCGCTGGTCCAATTATGTGGATGGTCATGTTACATATTTGACAAACCTTGCAGTTGCAGTGGATGGCAGTGGAATTTATGAAGTTATTTCGGATGCAAGTGGAAATTTAACGTTGGTGAAATAATGAAAGCTACCCTTAAAAAGTGGGCAAAAAGATTAAAAACGGAGATACCAGCAGTATTTCTCGCACTTAAGAGAAAAGATACTTCTGTGGCAGCTAAGATTTTTGCCGCCATTACAGTAGCTTATGCTCTTTCACCAATCGACCTGATACCGGATTTCATACCGGTATTAGGTTATTTGGATGATGTGATTTTGCTACCTGTATTGATTGCTGTGACGCTACGATTCATTCCCAAAGAGATTATGGACGAATGTAGAAAAGAAGCAGAAGGTATGTGGAAAAACGGAAAACCGAAGAAATGGTATTTTGGGATTCCGGTGGTGATGTTTTGGGTGGTGGTTGTTGTGGCGATTGTGGTTTAGAGGTTTTTTATTACATATATCGCTGTAGTGATATAAAATATGGGTAGGAATAATAGGGATAGAGAGGTACGCAGAGAATACAGAAATAGGAAAAAAGAAAATAATTATAAAACGGATTTATTTATGCTGGATATTATGAGTGAAGGTATGAAAAATGGAGATTCGCGCTTATCATAGAGAATATTTGAAACAGGCACAAAGAGTACTTGGCTGCGAAGTAGAAGATTTAGTAGAAATATAAAAATGACTGCTGCATTGGTCTGCCTTGCAAGGGCTTGAAGAACTGACCAATGACAGCAGTCATTTTGGGTTTAACCGTGAATCCAATGATAAATATTTGCTCCGAAATCATGCCACATATCTGCCCAAGAATCATAAATAGCACAGATAAATAATATCGCTAGAGCGATAGAAAGGGCGTGAAGTACTTTCTTTTTAGCAAGCTCTTTCTTTTGAATGGAAATAGCAAGTGTTTGATTCAAGGTGGCAAGCTGTTCTGCCACTTCTCCCAAAGGAATATTTTTTTCCTCGACAGTTTCGCCGATTAATTTGCTGACAGAAACATTGAAAGTTTCGGATAATTTAATTAAGGTTTCTGCATCTGGTACAGAGAGTCCTTTTTCCCATTTAGAAACAGTCTGTCTGGTTACATGCACCTGCAAAGCAACCTGTTCTTGAGAAAGACCTTTTTGAATTCTGTAATTTTTTAAATTTTCGTAAAGCATTTTTTTCTCCTGTTTATTTTTCTATATGATTTTATATAAGAATCTTATCATATGTTGTGTGTGAGAGTATAGCAACGGTGCTTAACATCAGGTAAAATTCCTTTAACATTGGCTAGTTTAGCCAATATATGCCCCAAACTACTCACACAATCCCCGCATAAACCGTTCCTCTATATCCAACACCTCTTTCGTCCAGAACTCCCTGCCGCCGTGATGAGCACCAAGTACCTGATAAAAAAACGCTTCTTTTTGTGCCTCTTTTAATGCAGCGAAAAGTTCACAACCCTGTCCAAAAGGAACTAATTCGTCGTTGGTTCCGTGGAACATAAGAATTGGCGGAAGCTCCCTGTCCTTTTGCACATAATTTGCAATTACGGTTGGCTTTACCAGTTCCGGGTGTTCTAGTACCGCTTTTCCTCCGATTTCACAGCCTTCGGGACTGTCCGGTGTGCGATGATCCTGAGAAGAAGGCTCATCATTCATGGTGGCAAAATTGGTTGGGCCGTATAAATCAATGACGCCTTTTACGATTGGCTTACTGCTTCGTCTTCCGTCTTCTTCCAGTTCGTTGACACCATAAGAAAAAGCCGCCATCATGGCAGTATGGGCGCCGGAAGAATCGCCCATCAAAAATAGGTTATCCGGATGAATGTTGTATTCCTTTGCGTGTTCTTTCATAAAGTGAACGCCTGCTTTGGCATCCAGTGCCTGAGCTGGAAAAGCTGCACATTCAGAACCACGATATTCTAATGCTGCCACAACAAATCCTCGTTGGGCAAAATAACTTAATTGTGGCATACGTTCTTTGACATTTTGTTCGTGAAAAGCAGAACCGGGAATATACACAATACAAGGAAGTGGTTTCTTAGCATCGGTTGGCCCGATAATTTGTAAGTGTAATTTTCTCCCTGCTCTTTCTATATAAACTACATCCTCACGATAATAAATTTCATAATTGTCTAATTTAGGTTCCATTGGTATCATTCCTGCAACAGAAGCGGTACTCATTGGAAAATCTTCTCTGGTAACGTTTAATGGTTCCATAGTTTCTCCTCCTTTTGTTTTTGAATTATTATATCAGATATTGCTGTTTCTTTCTATGATTTTGCCATAGAGCCAATAAAAATATTAAAAAAATATAAACTTTGGGTTCAGTTTATTACACATATGGACGATAAAATAAAAACACCGTCGAATCCCAAGGTGCAGACGAGTGAATAGAAAGAAACAATATACAACAGAATATAGGGGGAGATAAGAGTGGTAATTGAAGTAAACAACGTATCAAAAGAATTTGTTTCACCAAAGAAGTACCCGGGATTAAAAGGGGCAATCAAAGGTCTTTTTTCAAATGAAAAAGTAAGAAAAATGGCTGTGGAAGATATTTCTTTTTCCATTCAGGAAGGAGAAATCGTAGGTTATATCGGAAGTAACGGAGCGGGAAAATCCACCACCATCAAAATGATGACAGGAATTTTGACACCTACTTCCGGACAGTGTCTGATTCATGGAATTGACCCAAGCAAAGAACGAAAGAAAAATGCGCAAAATATCGGTGTTGTTTTTGGACAGCGAACACAGTTGTGGTGGGATTTGCCTTTAAGTGAATCCTTTTCTATTTTAAAAGAAATTTATAATGTAAGTGATGAAGCATACGAAGCGCAGATGAAATTTTTAAATGAAGTGCTGGAACTGGAAGAATTCTGGACAAGACCGGTGCGAAATCTTTCGCTGGGACAGAGAATGAGAGCCGATTTAGGAGCAGCATTGTTACACAATCCAAAAGTGCTTTATTTAGATGAGCCAACCATTGGGTTAGACCTTGTGGTAAAAGACAATATCCGAAAAGCTATTCGGGAAATCAACGAGAAATATAAAACAACCGTCATACTGACAACCCATGATATTGAAGATATTGAAGAACTTTGCAACAGAATTATCATTATTGATGATGGAAAGAAAATCTATGATGGTTCTCTGGAAAATCTGAAAGAAAAGTATGGAGTCACAAGAAAAGTAACCATGGAAGTGAAGAATTTAAAAGAAGCCGGATGTGTGGATTTGTCTTCTGCTTTAAATGTGTCAAAGGAAGCCTATGAGGTGACAACGGATAAGGCAACGAACAGTGTGGAAGTGACATTTGACAAGAAGTGTCTGAGTATCTCAGATGTAATTGCGCAGTACATGAAGCATACAGAAGTGAAGGATATTCAGATTCAGGAAACAGAGTTGTCCGAAATCGTAAAAGAAATTTATCGCCATGGAATGGAACAGGAAACAAAGCAAAGAGAAGAAGGCATGGTGAGTTAAGTATGAAAAAAGGAAGATGGAGAATTTATGTGCCTTTTACATTAAATGAAATAAAAAGCAATCTGGCATACAAGGGAAGCTTTTATCTATTCGTTTTATGTAGTTGTTTTGGGGCATTTATTTCTTATTATTTATGGATGGCAATTTATGGAAGCTCCGCAAACGGAGTGTTAGGCGGGCTTACCAGAAATGAAATGATTTTATATGTATTTATGACCTATGTTACTTCCAATATTGTAAATGTGGGAGTTGTGGGTTACATAGAAAATGATGTGCGGGATGGCGCGGTTGTGATGAATCTGATTAAGCCGATAGACTATCGTCTGAGTCTTATTTCTAGAGCATTGGGAGTGGTTGTTTACCGCTTTTTAGCCCCGTCTGTATTTGTATGGATTGGACTGGAAATCTATAAAGTAGCTGTTTTGGGAATGAATGTAGTTTCCATAAAAAATATATTACTGTATTTGCTCAGTTCATTTTTCAGTGTATTAATCTATCAGTTGTTTGATTTCTGCTTTGGACTTATGGCGTTTGTCACAACGTATATGTTTGGTTTAAAGATGGCGAAAAATGCACTGGTTAGTTTTTTGACGGGACAGTTAATTCCAATCAGCTTTTTCCCGGAAATATTTCAGCGAGTATTTGATTTTCTGCCTTTTTCATCCATGGTGTATACGCCGGTCATGGTCTATCTTGGAAAATATTCCGGAGAGGCACTGGCAGCGGTATTATTACGTCAGGTATTTTGGATTGTTTTATTGTATGTGTTAGGCACTGTATTGTGGAACAAAATCACCAAACGCCTGATTGTGTTGGGAGGTTAGAGAATGAAAGAATTGAAAAGATATGGAAGATTATATAAAGTATTTGTTGCCCAGTTCTTTAAATATCTGGTACAGTCCAGAGTGGACTTTTTGATTGGGCTTATGGGATTCTTTTTGACTCAGGCAGCCGGAATTGCATTTTTATATCTGGTGTTTGAACAGATACCAACCCTTGCAGACTGGACGCTACCACAGCTTATTTTTATCTATGGTTTCGCCCAGATACCAAGAGGGCTTGACCATTTGTTTACGGATAATATCTGGATGGTATCTTGGTGGTATGTGGTAAACGGACAGTTTGACCGTTACATGCTGCGTCCGATGAATTTGTTTTTTCAGGTAATTTGCGAAAAATTGCAACCGGATGCTTTGGGAGAGTTGATGGTGGGAATACTGTTATTGATAGTTTCCCTGTCCAATGGAGTGGCAGCAATCAGTGGAACTAAGATTTTGCTTTTTATTGTATCCATGATTGCAGGGGCGCTTATTTATACATCTGTAAAATTATTATTTGCCTCCTTTGCTTTCTGGATGAAGGTCAGCGGACCGGTTTTGTATACTGCATACCAGTTGGCTGATTTTGCAAAATATCCTACCGAAATTTACGCAAAAGGAATCCGTTTTATTATCACATGGGTGATACCATTTGCTTTTGTTGCGTACCTTCCGGCAAGCTATTTCTTGAAACCGGGAGTCAGTGCGTGGAATACCATTGGATTGGAGTGTGTTTTAGCGGTGGTATTTTTTGCAATCGCTTATGGGGTATTTCATTTTGGAACTAAGGCATATGAAAGTGCCGGAAATTAATCGATAAAATATCTTAAAAAAC
The DNA here is from genome assembly GCA_964450185.1 of uncultured Lachnospiraceae bacterium. GTDB lineage: Bacteria > Bacillota > Clostridia > Lachnospirales > Lachnospiraceae > RUG11237. Next base: position 12,403 of record CAYVCL010000026.1, read on the forward strand.
AACCCGACACAGCTTTCGGTAAAATGCAGGCTGTGTCGGGTTCTATTGCTGTTATTGAAGAAAGGAAAAATAGAATGAAGAAAACAATATTAATGATAATACTCTCGGCAGGATTTGTTTTTGGTCTGACGGGGTGTGGACAGGACAAAGCCAGTGAAGTGAATGTAGATACTGAACAAGTTGCTGTGACTCCCACGGAAACGGAAGTCATAGTTACCCCCACACCAGTCGAAATTGTAGCGACACCAACGGAAACAATAGCCACTCCCACGCCGACGGAAACGATAGCAACTCCGACCCCGACAGAAGAACCGGCTGTTTCTGGTCTGGTAGTCATTGATGCCGGGCATCAGGCGAAGGGGAACAGCGAAAAAGAGCCGGTAGGACCGGGAGCCAGTGAAATGAAAACAAAGGTGGCAGGAGGCACCAGTGGCTGTGTCAGCGGTCTTGCAGAGTATGAATTGACACTGCAGATTTCTTTGAAATTACAGAATGAATTGGAAGCCAGAGGTTATCAGGTACTTATGATTCGAACCACCAACGATGTAAATATCAGCAATGCAGAACGTGCAGAAATCGCCAATGGGGCAGGCGCAGACGCATTTATCCGAATCCATGCCAATGGTTCCGAAAATGCATCTGCCAATGGTGCCATGACAATTTGCCAGACCAGTAGCAATCCATATAATGGAAATTTATATGAAGAAAGCAAAGCGTTGTCGGAAAACGTTTTGGAAGAGTTGGTATCAGCTACCGGATGCAAACGGGAATATGTTTGGGAAACAGATACTATGAGCGGCATTAATTGGTGTCAGGTTCCGGTGACTATCGTGGAAGTGGGATATATGACAAACGCCAATGAAGATGCCTTGATGGCAACCGAAGATTATCAACAAAAAATTGTAGCAGGGATTGCAAATGGGGTAGAAAAATACCTTTGCAATGGGAATTAACCGGAAGTTGCAAGACTCCGGTTCCCCCATTGCCATCCAATTTAGCGTTTATATTTCCACAGAAATCCCATACTCCTTCAACCACTGATTCATCTGAATATAATAAGCCAACAACTGTGGCCCAGCCATTAACTGCCCAAACCAAGGCTTCCCATAAGACATTGGCGTATTCAAAAACGTCATACACCGTTCCCTATCAATAAATTCTAAGATAGGTTCGTTGCTGCTGTTCAAAATTCTTACAAATTCATCCTTCAATAATTGTTCATATACCGGATGGTAGGTTTTCGGATAAGGACTTTTTTTGCGGAATAATACACTGTCTGGTAAAAGTCCCCGGGTAGCGTTTCGAAGTAATCCTTTTTCCGTGTTTCCCATAAATTTCATGCTCCATGGCACATTAAATACGTATTCCACAATTCTGTGGTCTGCAAAAGGTACACGGGCTTCTAGACCGTGGTACATGCTGGTGCGGTCCATACGTTCCAACAGGGTTGCCATAAACCATTTGATATTTAAGAAAGAAAGTTCCCGACGGCGTTTTTCCTCATTAGATTCTCCGGGAAGAATCGGAGTTTCTCCAATGGTGGTTTCGTAAGCGCTGACAGAATATTCTTCCAGAGGAAGCGTTCTTAAAAGGGCAGGTTTTAACAAGACAGTGCGGGCATCCATATCGTAGCTCCAAGGAAAGGCATTGCGTTCAAACATGTCTTTTCGGTAGAACCAAGGATAACCGCCAAAAATTTCATCGGCACACTCACCGGTCAAAGTAACTCTATGGTGTTTACTCACTTCTCCACAGAAGTATAAAAGAGAAGATTCCACATCAGCCATGCAAGGGAAATCTCTGGCAAACATGGCAGAACTTAAATTATCATACAAATCCCGATTACTGCATTGGAGTACCTGATGATTTGTTCCTAAGAATTCCGACATTTCCAGAGCAAAAGGCAAATCTTGGGTAGGCTGAAAACTGTTTGCTTCAAAATATTTTTGATTTCCCTCAAAGTCAAAAGAGTAGGTAGTCAATGTTTTTCCCTGCTCTTTTAGACGGTTGGCAGTGACCGCAGTGACAATGCTGCTGTCCAGTCCACCGGAAAGAAAAGTGCAGATAGGAATATCGGACAACATCTGCATATGAATGGAAGACTGCAAAAGGTAAGAAGTTTTTTCTATGGTTTCCTCCAGGGAATCGGTATGCTCAAAACTTTCCAATTTCCAATAGGTGTGGGGAATTAGTTGGTCTTCTTTTATTTTAACAAAATTTCCCGGAAGAACTTCTTTAATGTCCTGATATACTGTTTTACCATAAGTATGGGCAGGACCGAGAGCCAGCAATTCGCACATACCTTCTTTATTTACCTTTGCCAGTGTTTTATCGTAGGATAACAGTGATTTGATTTCAGAACCAAATATGAGGGTATTATTTTTGCGGGCAAAAAACAATGGTTTTACGCCCAGACGGTCACGGCATAAAGTAAGTTGCTTTTTCTTTGCTTCCCAGATGGCAAAGGCAAAAATACCATTCAATTTTTCATACAGATTATCGCCCCAAAAGGCATATCCCTTCAATATGACTTCCGTATCGCAGGTGGTCTGAAAGGTGATTCCCTGTCGTTGCAATTCCTTGCGAAGCATGGGCATGTTGTAGATTTCCCCGTTGTATACAAGAACATAATCTTCGTCCTCCACATGACAGCTCATGGGCTGGCTGCCTTTGGCAAGGTCTAAGATAGACAGACGCACATGAGCCAGTCCGCAGGAGTCATCCAGATAAATTCCATCTGCATCGGGGCCTCTGTGTTTCTGGGAGAGATTCATTTGGTGTAACATAGATTCGAAAGTATCTTTTTGGGAAACAAAGTTTCCATGAGAGTTATAAAAACCGCTAATACCGCACATATTCTATCGTTCCTTTCCTAATTTAAGTTTGAGAGAATTTAATTTTCCTTATGTTGAAGGGGCTAACGAATTACAGGTTGTAATTGTTTGCCCTCTAAAGCAGCTTTGGTGGCAGGAAGGAGCAAATCGATATGAGCAATCATAGAATTTGGCTTCTTTTCCGGCGCATCCTGTCCAAAGGGTACAAAGTAAATATGTTTACAATTCATTAAAAGCCCGATGTTTTTGAAATTCATGCCCAAAGCATCGTTGGTGGAGATGGAGATGAGCAATGGCTTTTCATTGCGCATATGGGCTTTGGCAGCCATCAACACCGGGCTGTCGGTGATTCCGTTGGCAAGCTTTGCTATAGTATTCCCGGTACAAGGCATAATAATTAAAATATCTAAAAATCCGCTGGGACCAATAGGTTCTGCTGTTTCAATGGAATCTATGGCAGTTCTGCCGCAAATTTCTTCAATCTGACTTCTTAAGTCTTTCGCTTTTCCAAAACGGCTGTCGATTTTCTGGGAATGGAAGGACATAATAGGGTATAAATCAGCACCTTCTTCTGTCAGATGTTTTAATTCTTCCATTGCCGCCTGATAGGTGCAGAAAGAGCCGGTAAACGCAATACCTATTTTAAAACCTTTCAGTGTCATAACATACCTCCGTTATCATTACTAAATTCGTCCTGCTGGGACAAAGTGGCAGCATGTATCTGGGAAGATACCTGTAAAGACGTTTTTACGATAAAATGCGTCAGGATATCTGCAGATGAAACAGGAGCATATTTTGCCGGCAAGGACATACATAAATTTACATTTAAGTGAAGCTTTTGGGCAGCTTCCATATCAATTCCATAAGGGTAGGAAGCAATTTCGAAAATCATACTGTGGGAGTCAACTTGCTCTAAGATTTCCCTTTTCAGTATTTTGGAAGGAATGGTATTTATGATGAAGGAATAGTGTTTAATGATTTTTTCCAGATGAGAAAGCTTCTCAGTGTTATGGCCAAAAGTGCAGGCTTCCATCAGGGCGGCTTCGTTTCTGGCACAAATGCAGGTAGATACATGAAGCCCCTTTAACTTGGCGGCAAGGGTTTTGGCACAGGTACCGTAGCCTAGAATCAGTGCTTTGCTTCCGTGGACATTTTCAGGAGAAGCAAGAATCATTTCTGCAATCAAACCCTCTGCTGTGGCAATAGAATTGTAGATGCTGATTTCCTTCTGCTCCATAAAATCAAAATATCTAACTCCTCTGTGTTCCAGTAATTCTCGAAGCTCTCTGCTGATACAGCCTGCAAATACAGTTTGCCCCTTTTTCATGTAGCCAATCAACTCTTTTACATGATATGCAGTTTCTGAGTGAATATTTAAATTATTTCCCTTGTGCATAGGCAGAGGAAGAATAATATTTTCCGCATTTCTTATGGCAAGCTCCATGGTTTTGGCGCCATTGGGAAATGATTCGCCCCCAACCACGCCGAAGTGTGAACAGGTGTAGTGCTTTGAAAGTTCTTCTAATATTAGTTTCTGGCGTACATCGCCGCCGATAATCACATATTTATAAAGATAAATAAAAAACACCTCGCAAAAAATCTTCTTGTTATCTTATGCAAGGTGGTTGCAGATGGTGCATATAAGCTCCTAACTGCTTTTTCTTTTCATAAAGAAAAGACATGTTGGGAATAGTAAGCAAGTAAAAGATATGGTATAATTGGGGAAGAAATGAGGGATAAAATGGATATTAACAATGTGATTTCAGGATTAGATAAGTTATTTGCAGAAAAGAAAATCAAAGAAGCAGAAACTTACTTAAAAGAGAATTTAGATAAAGCAAAAGAAGAAAAAGATAATGGTGCAGCGCTGATTCTTTTAAACGAACAGATTGGTTATTATCGTAGCATCAGTCGCATGGCAGATTCGCTGAATGCTTTGAAAGAAGCCAAAGAATATATAAAGCTTATGGAGCTTACAGGCACAGAGCATGAGGCAACCACTCTTTTAAATGGTGCAACAGCCTTGCGGGCAGCGGAGAGCTACGCAGAAGCCATGCAGGAATACCTAAGAGTAGAAGAAATTTACAAAAAAACCATAGACAGCAAAGATTACAGATTTGCCGGACTTTACAACAATATGAGTCTATTATATTCTGCTCTGGAGCAGTATAAAGAGGCAGGAGAAAAGCTGGAACAGGCACTTGCCGTGTTGGAAACATTAGAGAATTCCGAAATTGAGCAGGCAATCACCTACACCAACATGGCAGTGAATTATGGAAAGCTTCAGGAAAAAGAAGCGATGAAAAATGCATTAAACAAGGCATTGCAGTTGTTTGAAGAGTACACCGACAATAAAGATGCCCATTATGCAGCGGCATTGTCCGGTCTTGCAGGCGTATATTTCGAAATGGGAGAATGGATAGAGGCGGCAAAGCTCTATCAAAGAGTATGCGAGGATATCCGTTCCTATTTTGGAGAAAATATGGCGTATGCAGTCAGTCTGGAAAATCTGGCAGTAGTATATCGCACCATGGGTGATTTAGACCAGGCAGAAGTTCTTATGAATCAGGCAGAGTGTATCAGGAGGAACTTACAGTGAAAGGACTAGAGCTTTCAGAAAAATACTTTGAAGAAGTGGGCAAACCCATGCTGTTGGAAAAGTATCCCCAATATTACGAGCGTATGGCAATCGGACTGGTAGGACAGGGCTCGGAATGTTTTGGGTTTGACGACGAGATATCTAAAGACCATGATTTTGGTCCGTCCTTTTGCATCTGGCTGAATGAGCGGGATTATCAAGAGGTAGGCTTCAAAATAAATATGGACTATGAAAAACTTCCAAAAGAATTTATGGGAGTGCCCTCCAGAATCCTTTCTACCCATGGCGGTGGCAGAGTAGGTGTACATGAAATCGGCAGATTTTATCAAAGCTTCATTGGTAATCGTAATGTGCCGGAGAACTTGCTGGAGTGGCTTTATATTCCGGAAGGGTATCTTGCCACGGCAACAAATGGGAAAGTTTTTGTGGATAATCTGGGTGAATTTACAAAGATTCGTGGAAAACTTTTAGAATTTTATCCGGAAGATGTGAGAAAGAAAAAGATTGCCGCCAGAGCAGCGGTGATGGCTCAGTCCGGTCAGTATAATTATGCAAGGCTGATGAAACGGGGAGAATATGTGGGAGCATCTTTGGCATTGTCAGAGTTTATCAAAAACACCATTTCTATGGTTCATCTGCTAAACAAAAAGTATATGCCCTTTTATAAATGGTCTTTTCGCAGTATGACTACGCTGCCAAAATTAAAAGAAGTACAAGAGAAAATAAATACACTTGCCATAATGGAATTTCAGCAGGAAGCCTGGAAGTCCGTAGGGAAAAGTGATTATTTATATGAACTGAACAATAATGATAAAAAAGTTGTATTGATAGAGGAAATATGTGGATGCATAGTGTCTGAGTTACAGGCACAGAATCTGACAGGAAAGCAAGATGCTTTTCTTGAAAATCATACGATGGAAATTATGTCACGGATAGAAGATGAAACCATACGTGCTCGTCATGTGATGGAGGGATAGGAATATAATTTATAGAAGCAGGAGAAGGACTTAGTTATGGAAGAATTAGTTCAGAAAATTATTGAAGTAGAGTGGAATCAGTTTCAAATGGTAAAGAATGAAGGCGGTCGTGCGGCATGTCAGGATGACTGGAATACCTTTCAGGTAATGAGAGAAAGTCAGTTTATCAACTGGCCGTTGGAAATCTTAGAAAGTTATGCAAAAGATTTGATGGCAGCCATGGACAATAACTGGAACTTGATTTTTGAAAAATACACCAGAATGATGAAAAGCACTGTGCCGGAAAAATACAAATCATTGGAGCATATTTTGCCGGTGTTAAGTCAAGAGCGTATAGAACGAATGGAGAAAATTATTGCAATTCAGGTAACATGGCTGGAAGAATTTGCGGAAAAATATCCAAATCTTATGAGTGAGGCAAGATATATTCACACCTACGAAGACAGTGAATATGAAACTTCTTCAGAAACCTATCTTCGTGGCGAACTGGCAAGCTATTCTGAAGAAACAGAAAAGCTGTACGGTGCTTTTGTGGAAAAATTATTAAAAGAGGGAAAGAATCTTACTCAGATGACTTATGAGCATATGGTAAAAAGATACGGTTACAAATCCATTGAAGATGCAGAAGAAAAAATGAAGAAATAGAGGAAAGTGTATGGAGTGGAATCAATTATTATCAGGGGATCGTATACGTCAGTATACACATAAAAATGAAAAAGATTATCGCAGTGAGTTTGAAAAGGACTATCATCGAATTATTGTCAGTGCTTCCTTTCGAAGACTTCAGGACAAAACTCAGGTGTTTCCGCTGGATAAAAGCGATTTTATCAGAACACGTCTGACACATTCCATGGAGGTGTCCTCCATTGGCAAGTCCTTCGGAAAAGCAGTGTATCACAGAATCAAAGAATACAATCCAAATGCCAAAATAGAGGAAACGCAAGCGGTGGAAATCGGGGATGTATTGTTAAGTGCAGGTTTAATTCACGATATAGGTAATCCGCCCTTTGGGCATTTCGGTGAAAATGTAATCAGAGAGTGGTTTCGTAGCCATCTGACAGAGAAGGGAATTACCTATAAAGGAAAGCCGGTGGTATCTTACTTAAATCCTCAGATGAAAGCAGATTTTTTGAATTTTGAAGGAAATGCTCAGGCACTTCGCGTAGTTACAAAGCTGCATAGTCTGGTGGATGCCAAGGGAATGAACCTTACCAAAGCCATTTTAAATACCATTATCAAATATCCGGTATCTTCCTTAGAAATCAATAAAAAAGCCGGCGATATCAAATATAAAAAAATGGGCTATTTCTATGCGGAAAAAGAAGTGTTTCAGGAAATTACCAAAGGAACCGGAGCAGGAAATAATCGTTATCCTTTAACTTATTTGTTGGAAGCATCCGACGATATCGCATATAAGACAGCCGACCTTGAAGACGGATATAAGAAGGGACAAATTAGTTTCTCCAAACTAAAGTTCGAATTGGAAAACAACAAATACACAGAGCATCAAGGAGAAGACGAGTACAAGTTTCTGGAAACTGCCATCAAAGAACTGGGAATCCGTTATGATAAGGGTTTAAAACGCAACTATCACAATGCGGAAGTGTATGCGGTACAAAACTGGGTAATTGGTGTGCAGCGTATGTTAATCGAAGCAGCAACCTACTCCTTTTCCAAAAACTACGACGAAATTATGGCGGGAAAATATACCAAAGATTTGTTTGAGGGAACCTACGCCTACTATCTGTCAAAAACATTAGGCGATATTGCCTATGAGCAGGTATTCCGCAGCAAAGAAATCTTAAAGCTGGAAGCGGCATCTTATAAAATATTAACCTTTTTATTGGATAATTTTGTGGAGGCGGCGTTGGTATACGACACCGACCAGTCGAAAACCCAACTGCAGGATAAGTTAATGGAACTGGTGTCCGACACCTACAAGTACATATATCACGTATACGCAGAAGGGAAATCAGAGGGCGAAAAGCTGTATCTGCGTCTGCTTTTGGTGACGGATTTTATATCAGGAATGACCGACCATTATGCAAAAACGTTGTATCAGGAATTAAACGGAATATATTAGCACAAGAATGAGGAACAGGGAGAAAACTATGGCAACAATAAGTTTGTGTATGATTGTAAAAAATGAGGAACGAGTGTTGGAGCGATGTCTGGAGTGTATCAAAGACCTTATGGATGAAATAATCATTGTAGATACCGGCTCCACCGACCGCACCAAGGAAATTGCATACAAATATGCAGATAAAGTTTATGACTATAAGTGGCAGGATGATTTTGCTGCTGCAAGAAATTATTCTTTTTCCAAAGCCACTATGGAGTATATTTATGTGGCAGATGCAGATGAAATGATAGACGAAGAAAACCAAAGGCGCTTTGCAGTGTTAAAGGAAGCCATGCTTCCGGAAGTGGAAATCGTGCAAATGAAGTATACCAATCAGTTGGAGCAAGGAAGTGTTTATAATTTTGATTGTGAATACCGTGGAAAATTATATAAAAGACTTCGTACATTTCAATGGATTGACCCTATCCATGAAACAGTAAACTTAGAGCCGATTGTATTTGATTCCGATGTGGAAATTATACATAAGCCTTTGGAAAAGCATGACCGCAGAGATTTTGCGAATTTCGAAAAGCTGATAGACCGCGGTGAAGTACTTTCCAAAAAGCTGTTGATTATGTATGCAAAAGAACTGATGATTGCAGGAAATGAACAGGATTTTGCCAAGGCAGTACCATTATTTCAGAGAGCACTGAACGAGGAGCGAAGCTTGGAAGAATACAAAGTAGCAGATTGTGTGTTGGCAAAGGCAGCAGAGCTTGCGTGCGATGTATCCTCCTTTTTTACCGCATGTTTAAAAGAAGTGGCAGACAATCCGCCGGCAGAAATATGCACCATGCTGGGAGAATACTATCGAAAGCAAAAGAATTATCAAGAAGCAATTCTCTGGTATTACAATGCAATTCATGAGCAGGAATGTATTCTAAACATAAAATATGCAACAATGATTCCGGTAACCGGCATTATAGAATGTTATGAACAGACAGAAAATGCCGAAATGGCGGCACAGTACAGGCAGATGTTAGACAATTTCTAAAAGGTTGTATAAATGCATAAAAAATTACATGAAAATTCTGCAAATTTTGTTCCCCATCCATGAAAAAACATTGGTGACATTTGACGAAGAGTGGTATATACTTTAAATAAGAGAAGTTTACATAAGTCCGTGATGGGGTCGATACACACGGATACGTTTATACCATAATAATGAGAAGGTTCGTTAGGGTGGTGCCAATGGAAAGGGGGAATTTTCATGGCAGGAGTTAGCAGTTTATACATGAACGTGTATAACAGTTATTTGACATCGTATAATACTAAGTCACTGACACGCTACGATACGCACAAGAAAAGTGAACTGAAAAGTATTTATAATGCCATTGTAAAATTGAATAAAGAATCGCCTCTTTATAAGATTAATTTTTCACAACAGACACAGGAGTACGCGGTAGAATTAAAAGAAGGCGCCCGTGGTCTGAAGAATGTGATTAATGATTTAACCAATGGCAACACAGAACAGATTTTTAATAAGAAGGCTGTTTTTTCAGACAATGCTCAGGTGGTTACGGCGAAATACATCGGTGATGATGAGAGTAATGACTCGATGATTGAAGACTTTACCGTAGAGGTACATAAACTTGCCACCCCTCAGACTAATACAGGAAAATATCTTACCAATTCCAATCGTAATCTGCAAAGCGGAAGTTATGCATTTAATATAGAAGTAAATGATTTAGATTACGAATTTCAGTTTGGGGTACGGGATGAAGATACCAATATTGATGTACAACATAAGCTGGCGCGTTTGATTAATAATGCGAATATTGGTTTAAAGGCTCAGGTGCTGACAGAGAAAAACGAATCTGCACTGCAAATTACTTCATTGGAAACAGGAGAAAAGGGTGCAAACGGATTGATTTTTAACGTTACTGATATTCCGGAAGGCAGCTATGGTGTGGTAGCCAAATTTGCATTGGATAATGTATCTGAATATCCGGAGGATTCTTCTTTTGCAATCAACGGAATCGAAAAAAATACGCATTCCAATACCTTTGTGGCAGGAAAAGTATTTGAGATTACATTGCATGGTATTAGTGCTACAGGCAATCCGGCAATGATTGGATTTAAAACAGATACAGAAGCGATCACAGAACATATCGAAACTTTTGTTTCCGAATATAATTCTTTTATCGACACTGTTAGAGGGTATTCTGACGTGGAGCCAAGAAGTGAGAAGCTGATTCAGGAATACACCAGTGTTGCGAAAGAATATATGAATGATTTGGAATCTATCGGATTGGAAATTATGAGTGATGGAAGTATCAGTATTGACAAATCCTTGCTTTCCGAAGCAACAAAGGACGAAGAAACCTACAATGAAACCTTAAAAGGAATCAATGGATTTAAAAATGGTATTCTTCGAAAAGTGAATCACGCATTGATTGATCCAATGGAATATGTAGACAAGGTGGTGCTGAACTACAAAAATCCGGGTAGAAATTATGTGAATCCTTATATAACATCTATGTATAGTGGAATGATGTTTAACAGCTATTGCTAAATCGGGCTTAGATTCGGCAAATATAGGGATTATAAATAAAAATTAGTTGACGTAAAGACCTAACTGTGCTATAGTTGAGAAGCGACATGGAAGTTAGGTCTTTTTTTTATGCCTAAAAATAAGAAAAGACCCAGAAGCAAAAAAACAAAATTTGAAGCAAAGCGGAGGTGGAAGTTGTGCGCACAAAAATCACATTGGCATGTACGGAATGTAAACAACGTAATTACAACATGACTAAGGATAAGAAAACACATCCAGACAGAATGGAAACAAAGAAATATTGTAGATTCTGTAGATCACACACATTACACAAAGAAACAAAATAGTTGCTTAAAGGAGTGAAAAGATGGGAGAAACTAATAACGAAAAGACTTCTAAAAAGAAGAAAAGTAAGTTTACCGATCTGAAGGCTGAATTCAAGAAAATTATTTGGCCTGATAAGACAACACTGATTAAGCAGACAACAGCGGTAGTAGCAATATCAGTTGTTTTGGGTGTAATAATCAGCGTATTGGATGTAGCTATCCAGTATGGCGTAGATTTCTTAGTAAAATAAGGACAAAGGTGAATTGTAATGGCAGAAGCAAACTGGTATGTTGTTCATACCTATTCTGGATATGAGAATAAGGTAAAGGCCAACATTGAAAAAACAATTGAAAACAGACACCTTGAAGAACAGATATTGGAAGTAAGAGTTCCAATGCAGGACGTTGTTGAGGTAAAAAATGGTGCCAAGAAACAGGTTTCAAAGAAGATGTTTCCAGGGTATGTTTTAATTAACATGATTATGAATGATGATACATGGTATGTTGTTCGTAACACTCGTGGAGTAACAGGGTTTGTTGGACCAGGGTCTAAGCCGGTACCATTAACGGAAGCAGAAATGCGTCCATTAGGAATCAAGGTAGAAGACGTAGTTGTAGATTTTGCAGAAGGCGATACAGTCGCTGTTATTGCTGGTGTGTGGAAGGATACTGTTGGAGTTATCCAAAGCATGAATTACGGTAAACAGATTGTCACAATTAACGTTGACTTATTTGGTCGTGAAACACCGGTAGAAATAAGTTTCACAGAAATCAAGAAGATGTAACGAGAAAAGTATGTTATCTCAGCGAGTGAGATAGTATGCGTGGGAGGGAAAACCCCGCCAATACCACAGATTTAGGAGGTGCCGAAAAATGGCAAAAAAAGTAGAAGGTTATATTAAATTACAGATTCCTGCTGGAAAGGCAACACCAGCTCCACCAGTTGGTCCAGCACTTGGTCAGCACGGAGTTAACATTGTTCAGTTTACAAAAGAGTTTAATGCAAGAACAGCAGATAAGGGAGATTTAATCATTCCTGTAGTTATCACTGTTTACGCTGACAGAAGCTTCAGCTTCGTTACAAAAACTCCACCAGCTCCAGTATTAATTAAGAAAGCATGTAAAATTAAGTCAGGTTCCGGAGTTCCAAACAAAAACAAAGTTGCAACGATTACTAAGGCTCAGATCAAAGAAATCGCTGAAACAAAAATGCCAGACTTAAACGCAGCAAGCCTTGAAGCAGCTATGAGCATGATCGAAGGTACTTGCAAGAGTATGGGTGTTACAGTAGAAGAATAATTTCTACTAGATAGGAACGATTAGGAATTTCGTGGGAGGGCAATCCCCGTTATTACCACTAGGAGGTTAATTAGAATGAAAAGAGGAAAAAAATACGTTGAGGCTGCAAAAAATGTAGACCGCACAGTACAGTATGAAACAGCAGATGCTATCAGCATCGTAAAGAAAAATGCTGTTGCAAAATTTGATGAAACAATCGAAGCTCATATCAGAACAGGTTGTGACGGACGTCACGCTGAACAGCAGATTCGTGGAGCTGTTGTATTACCACACGGTACAGGTAAATCAGTTCGTGTATTAGTATTCGCTAAGGGTGCGAAAGCTGATGAAGCTACAGCAGCAGGTGCTGAATTCGTTGGTGGAGAAGAATTAATTCCAAAGATTCAGAACGAAGGATGGTTCGACTTTGACGTTGTAGTTGCTACACCAGATATGATGGGTGTTGTTGGTCGTTTAGGACGTGTACTTGGACCAAAAGGCTTAATGCCAAACCCAAAAGCTGGTACAGTAACAATGGACGTTACAAAAGCTGTTCAGGATATCAAAGCTGGTAAGATTGAATATCGTCTTGATAAGACAAATATTATCCATGTGCCAATTGGTAAAGCTTCTTTCACAGAAGAACAGTTAGCGGACAACTTCCAGACGCTGATGGATGCAATCAATAAGGCAAAACCAAGCTCATTAAAGGGACAGTACTTAAAGAGCATTACACTTGCTCCAACAATGGGACCTGGTGTAAAAGTTAACACAGCTAAATTTGTGTAAAATAAAGATTGACAATCCAATTATAGAGTGATATAATATCACATGTTGTGAATACAACACTGCCGTAGACAGTAGGTGCCGTAAGGCATAAGTTGAAAACGCCTACCGAGGAGAAAATTTCTAACAGTAATTGATAGAATATTTGTGCCTCCCGGTTCGGCGGGAGGCATTTTTTATAGGCAGGAAACTGCATTTATAATAGCACGGCAGAAAATAAATTAAGGAGGTGTACGATTCATGGCAAAAGTTGAACTTAAAAAACCTATCGTAGAAGAAATCGCAGAACACGTAAATGGTGCTCAGGGCGTTGTTTTAGTTGATTACCGTGGACTTACTGTAGAACAGGATACAGAACTTCGTAAACAGTTAAGAGAAGCTGGTATCACATACAAGGTTTACAAAAACACAATGATGAATTTTGCATTCAAGGGAACTGAATTTGAAGCATTAGCTCCATATTTAGAAGGACCAAGCGCAATTGCAATTTCTAAAGAAGATGCAACTGCTCCAGCTAGAATTCTTAGCAACTTCGCTAAGACAGCACCAGCTCTTGAATTAAAAGCAGGTGTAGTAGAAGGAAACTTATACGACACAGCTGGAATCCAGGCTCTTGCAAAAGTTCCATCAAGAGAAGAATTACTTTCCAAATTGCTTGGAAGTATGCAGTCACCTATCAGCAATCTTGCTCGTGTGCTTAATCAGATCGCAGAATCTAAAGGCGCAGAAGCATAAGTAGCGGATAGTATTAAGAAGAAAATAACAATTACTAATTATTGGAGGTAAAATAAAATGGCAAAATTAACAACAGAAGAATTTATTGCAGCAATTAAAGAATTAACTGTATTAGAATTAAACGATTTAGTAAAAGCTTGTGAAGAAGAATTTGGTGTATCTGCAGCAGCAGGTGTTGTAGTAGCAGCAGCTGGTGGAGATGGTGCAGCAGCTGGAGAAGAAAAAACAGACTTCAACGTAGAATTAACAGAAGTTGGTCCTAACAAAGTTAAAGTTATCAAAGTAGTTCGTGAAGTTACTGGATTAGGCTTAAAAGAAGCTAAAGAAGTAGTTGACGGAGCTCCTAAGATGTTAAAAGAAGGTGCTGAAAAAGCAGAAGCTGAAGACATCAAAGCTAAATTAGAAGCTGAAGGTGCTAAGGTTACATTAAAATAATTTAGTGCGTATTATTTGCAGGAAGTCCTCGTAAAATGGGGGCTTCCTGTTTGCGTTGTGGAGGAGATGTTTGTGGGGGAGGGGGGGGGCGGCGAGGTGTTGGCGGGCATGGGGTGTGGTGTGTCGGGTGGGACGCCGGTTACGACAGATAAGAAGTTCTAAAGTATCCCGAATAGAGGAAGTGGCAGACGGACGCAACCGGAACACATTCGCCATCCATGGCTCAGGTGTTCCTTTCCCGGACGTCCTGTCCGGGAATTGCTGTGTTTCGGCGGGATACTAAGAACTTCTAATCTGTCTTCACAGTTGTCCCACCCGACACACCACACCCCATGCCCGCCAACACCTCGCCGCTTCAATCCGCCACAGACATACTGCCACCTGAGAGAGTAGAGGGTATTGGAAAGGAGGAAGAATTGTGGAAACAGAAGCATTGTTGGAGATAATATTTTGCATAGCAGTAGTTATACTATACATTGCAGTAATAGGATTTTACGTTTGGTTGTTATGGCTCACTAAAAGAAAGTCAGAAAAGTTAACTAAAAAATCCTACCATTACATATGTAATCTAATTTCATTAGTAATCATGATAACAACCTTAATGACACCATTAAACCAAATTCTAGGCTACTTACTTGCATGTATCATCCTCATCATCGAACTTACAATATCAAAACATCAACTAAAGTCGTCCAACTAGCTTTTTTTATTGTAAATATCGCCAAAGTGTTTCGCTGGGAAGAAGGTGGTGGTGAGAGGGGCGTATGTTTTTTGGGGCGAAGGCGACTGTGAAGACAGACTAGAAGTTCTTAGTATCCCGTTCGAAACCCAGCAATTTCCGGACAGGACGTCCGGAAAAGGAACACCTGAGCAGCGTACAGTAACTAAAAATAATCAGTTTGAGCAGCGGTCTGTATTTCCGATAGCACTATTCAAAAAGCCTTGACGTAGCCCGCTACGTCTGCATTTTTTGAATAGAACTCTCGAAAATACATCCACACTGCTCAGACTAATTATTTTTCGTTACTGTACTTGGATGGCGAATGCACACCGGTTGCGTCCTGTTTGCCAATGCACTTAGCAGGGATGCATAGAACTTCGCATCTTTCGTAACCGGAGTCTTCCGCCACAGTGCTTTGTACAATATGCCTCGCGAATTAATGCATCCACCCATTTAATAAAAGAAAGGAATCAGCTATGAGCAAAGAATTAAACAAAACCTACGACCCAAAAGACATAGAAGAAAGACTCTACACCAAATGGTTAGACAAAAAATACTTCCACGCAGAAGTAGACAAGAGCAAAAAGCCATTTACCATTATTATGCCGCCGCCAAACATTACAGGGCAGCTCCATATGGGACATGCTTTGGACAATACCATGCAGGATATTTTAATCCGTTATAAGAGAATGCAGGGTTACAATGCATTGTGGCAGCCGGGAACAGACCATGCAAGTATTGCAACAGAAGTTAAGGTAATCAATTCCTTAAAAGAACAGGGCATTGCCAAAGAAGATTTAGGCAGAGAAGGTTTCCTTGAAAAAGCATGGGAATGGAAAGAAGAATACGGCGGACGTATCATCAAACAGTTAAAGAAGCTTGGTTCTTCCGCAGATTGGGACAGAGAACGTTTCACTATGGACGAAGGATGCTCCAAAGCAGTAGAAGAAGTATTTATCAAATTATATGAAAAAGACTATATTTACAAAGGTTCCAGAATTGTTAACTGGTGTCCTGTATGTAAAACATCTATTTCAGATGCAGAAGTAGTTCATGAAGAACAGGAAGGACATTTCTGGCATATTAAATATCCGGTAAAAGACAGCGATGAAATGGTAGAAATCGCAACTACAAGACCGGAAACATTACTTGGTGATACTGCAGTGGCAGTAAATCCGGAAGATGAAAGATATCAGCATTTAATTGGAAAAACTTTAATTCTTCCATTGGTGGGAAGAGAAATCCCAGTAGTAGCAGATTCTTATGTAGACAAAGAATTTGGTACCGGATGCGTAAAAATCACACCTGCACATGACCCGAACGACTTCGAAGTAGGAAAAAGACATAATTTAGAAGAAATCAACGTGATGAACGATGATGCTACAATCAACAAAAATGGTGGAAAATATGCCGGAATGGACAGATATGAAGCCAGAAAACAGATGGTAGCAGACTTAGAAGAATTAGGACTTTTAGTAAAAGTTGAGGCACACAACCACAACGTTGGTACTCATGACAGATGTAAAGCAACCGTAGAACCAATGGTAAAACAGCAGTGGTTTGTAAGAATGGAAGAAATGATTAAGCCGGCAGTAGAAGCAATTAAGAGTGGTGAAATCAAATTAATTCCATCCAGCATGGATAGAACTTACTTTAACTGGACAGACAATATTCGTGACTGGTGTATTTCCAGACAGTTATGGTGGGGACACAGAATTCCTGCATACTACTGTGATGATTGTGGAGAAGTAGTTGTAGCAAGAGAAAATCCTGGAAAATGTCCAAAATGCGGATGCCAGCATATGACCCAGGACCCAGATACCTTAGATACCTGGTTCTCTTCCGCATTATGGCCATTCTCTACACTTGGTTGGCCGGAAAAAACAGAAGAATTAGAATATTTCTATCCTACCGATGTACTGGTAACAGGATACGATATTATCTTCTTCTGGATTATCCGTATGGTATTTTCTGGTTACGAACAGATGGGTAAAGCACCATTCCACACCGTATTATTCCATGGGTTAGTTCGTGACTCTCAGGGAAGAAAGATGAGTAAATCTCTTGGAAACGGTATCGACCCATTGGAAGTAATCGACCAGTATGGTGCGGATGCATTAAGACTTACTCTGATTACAGGAAATGCTCCTGGAAATGATATGCGTTTCTACTATGAAAGAGTAGAAGCAAGCCGTAATTTTGCCAACAAAGTATGGAATGCGGCAAGATTTATCATGATGAATATGGAAGGAAAAGAAATTCATAAACCGGCAGAAAATGAATTGATGGATGCGGATAAATGGATTTTATCCAAGATTAATACCGTAACTAAGGATATGACTTACAACTTAGATAACTATGAATTAGGTATCGCAGTACAGAAGGTTTATGATTTCATCTGGGATGAATTCTGTGACTGGTACATTGAAATGGTAAAACCAAGATTATACAACACAGAAGACAGTGTTTCTCAGAACGCAGCTCTTTGGACTTTGAAGACTGTATTAATCAACGGATTAAAACTCCTTCATCCATATATGCCATTCGTAACAGAAGAAATTTTCTGTACATTACAGGATGAAGAAGAATCTATTATGATTTCCGAGTGGCCAAAGTACACAGAAGAATGGAACTTCAAAGAAGCAGAAGAAGCGGTAGAAACCATCAAAGAAGCGGTTCGTGGAATCCGAAATGTGCGTACAGAAATGAATGTACCACCATCAAAGAAAGCAAAAGTATTCGTAGTATCTGCCAATAAAAAAGTAACCGGAATCTTTGAACACAGCAAAGTGTTCTTCCAGACTTTAGCATATGCTTCAGAAGTAGTTACACAGAATTGCAAAGAAGGAATTGGAGAAGATGCAGTATCCGCAGTAATTCCGGAAGCAGTAATCTACATGCCATTTGCAGAATTAGTAGATATCGAAAAAGAAATCGAACGTCTGAAAAAAGAAGAAGAACGTCTTACCAAAGAACTTGCCAGAGTAAATGGTATGTTAAATAACGAAAAATTCGTAAGTAAGGCACCAGAAGCAAAGATTCAGGAAGAAAAAGATAAACTTACAAAATACACACAGATGATGGAACAGGTAAAAGAAAGACTTGCAAATTTAGCAAAATAATTTGAAATGCAGAAAAAGGGAAACACGCCGAAAGACGCTGTTTCCCTTTTTGACATCATTAGACAACAAGTTTTTCTTGCATATTTTTTTGTGTGGCTTATAATAGTAAAGCAGAGAAAATCCGGGAGGCGCAGCATGACATACCAAGAAGCAGAAAAATATATATTAGATGTACCAAAATTTACAAAGAAAAACGGTTTGGATAACACCAGAGAACTGATTAAGGAACTGGGAAATCCGGAAAAAAATCTGAAAATAATTCATGTGGCGGGAACCAATGGAAAAGGCTCTGTCTGTGCATTTACATCCTCCATGCTCATAGAAGCAGGGAAAAGAACAGGCTTATTTACCTCCCCACATCTGGTGCGAATTACAGAACGTTTCCAGATAAATGGCATAGAAATGTCACAACAGGAGTTTTTAGAAAGCTTTGAACAGGTAAAAGAGGCAACAGAGAGAATTATAATGCGGGGATTTTGTCACCCGACCTTTTTTGAATTTTTGTTTGCCATGGCATTAGTATACTTTCAGAAAAATCAGGTGGAGTATGCAGTGGTGGAAACAGGGCTTGGCGGAAGGTTAGATTCAACTAACGTAATAGAATCCCCTGTGATGACTGCAATCACATCCATCAGTTTAGACCACACAGAGTATCTGGGAGAAACCATTACAGAGATTGCAGCAGAAAAAGCAGGCATTATAAAGAAAGACACACCTTTGGTTCTTGGTATTAATCAAGAAAAGGTAGTAGAGGTCATAGAGAAAAAAGCACAGGAAAAAATGACGGAAATTTATAAGATTTCCGAAAAAGATTATAAAATTTGTGAAAAAACAAACAAACATATTGATTTTTTACTCAATGTTAAGTATTATGGTTACGTTAGAGTTTCCTTACCGTATTCTGCCATTTATCAGGTAGAAAATGCGGCAGTGGCGATTCGAATGATAGAAAATTTATTAAATAAAGACGAATATACCCCGGAAATTATAAACAGGGGATTAAATAAACGAGTATGGCAGGGCAGAATGGAGCAGGCCATAGAAGATATATATTTTGACGGTGCCCATAACGAAGATGGTATCCGGGCATTTTTACAAACTGCGGCAGAACTCACAAAGAGCAGAGAGTGCGTTCTGTTATTTGGGGCAGTTAAAGAGAAAAATTACGAAGAAATGATAAAAGAAATTGCAACGACTCTGAATGCGGAGGTAACCGTGGTGACTACTTTAGATACACCGCGCAGTATGGAGGCGGAGCAGTTGAGGGAAACATTCGAAAGGTATACAAAAAAACAAGTTATTAGTTGCGAAAATACAGAAACAGCGTGGAAGAAGGCTCTGGAATTAAAAAACAAGGAAAGAGTTCTGTTTTGCGTGGGTTCACTGTATTTAGTCGGAGAATTGAAGGCAATCACAGGAGAGTTGAGTAATGATAAATTTTGAAGAAGAATTAAAGAAATTTCACCCAAGTTTAGAAGTTGAAGAAGCAGAAGATGCCATTTACAGCCATGATATGACAGATATGATGGATATTTTAAAAGAAGTATTAAAAGAATCAAAAGATAGTGAATAGCAGCAAAATATAATAGGGAAGGCCCGATGTATGGGCGGAATGGAGTAAACATGAAATGTTATCATTGCGGTGCTGCACTATCTAAAAATGATTTTTGTACTTCTTGTGGTGCAGACGTTAAAACATACAAGACAATTATACGTCTTTCAAATAAATTTTATAATGAAGGACTGGAAAAAGCATCAGTTCGTGACTTATCAGGAGCTGTTATATGCTTAAAACAGAGCTTAAAATACAATAAAAAGAATATACAGGCAAGAAACTTATTAGGTCTTGTCTATTACGAAATGGGCGAGATTGTAGCCGCTTTAAGTGAATGGGTTATCAGCAAAAACATGAAAAGCAAGAAAAATATTGTGGATGATTACATTAAAGCAGTGCAGTCTAACCCTGCAAAATTAGAAGAAATCAACCAGAGTATCAAAAAATACAATCTGGCGTTGATTTACTGCAAGCAGGAAAGCTATGATTTGGCAGTGATACAGTTGAAAAAAGTATTGCTGGTAAATCCAAAATTAATCAAGGCAAGACAGTTGTTGGCGTTGATTTATCTGAAAGATGAAGAATATAATCTTGCTGCAAAAGAGTTGAAAAAAGCAGAAGAAATCGACTCTAATAATACCATGACACTCAGATATTTAAGAGAACTGGAAGTTTTACGTGGCAAGAAGATAAATGCAATTTCTGACAGAAAAGACACAAGAGTGACCTATAAAGTTGGAAACGATACGGTTATCCAGCCAAAAGAATACAAAGAAAATACCGGTATGAGTACGGTGATAAATATTATCATAGGTCTTGCTTTAGGTGCAGCTTTAGTGTGGTTTGTAGTCTTACCGGCAAAAATAGCCCTAACCCAGAGTGATGCAGATAAGGAAATTAAGCAATATAGTGAAAAAGTGGCAGTAAAAGAAGCAGAAGTAAAAGATTTGCAGGAGGATATTGCAACTTTGGAAAGCCAGAACAAGGCTATTCAGGAAAAATTGGATGAATATGAAGGGGATGGCGGTGTATTAAATTCCTACGATGCATTGTTGAGCGCAGCAAACCTTTATATGGAAGGAAAAGCAACAGAAGTGGCAGATATTATTTCAGGCATTGCTCCGGAAACGGTAGAAAGCGCAAAAGAGGGCTTTAAAACCGTTTACGCTAAGATAAATGGTGAAGTGATGGGCGAAGCTGCAGATGAGTATTATAAGACAGGATACTCCGCATACAACAGCGGCGATTATGAAAAAGCCATTGAAAATCTGCAAAAAGCTTACAGCATAGACAATACCTCTGTAAATGCCCTGTACTATATGGCGCGTTCTTACCAGAAATCAGGTGACAATGAAAATGCGGCAATTTACTTCCAGGAAGTAATTGATAAGTTCCCGGGAACAAAATCAGCTACGGATGCTCAGGCAAATCTGGATTCCATAACAGAAGCAGAATAATTTAAAATACAAAACAAAAAGAAATAAAGATACGAAAGAAAAGCGATGGTTCTTAGAACCATCGCTTTTTGTGCCGTAAAAAACAAAATAAAAAGGAGAACGTTTATGAGTGATATCTTTCAAATAGAAGATGAAACATTAAGAATTATGGTTCCAAAAGATTTAGACCATCACAACTGTACAACAATTCGGGAAATGGCAGACACAATAATGATGCAGAAGAATATCAAAGAAATTTTGTTTGATTTTCAAAACACAGAATTTATGGACAGCTCAGGAATCGGTGTGATTGTAGGACGGTATAAGAACATGAAATGTCTGGGAGGAACGGTTGGGGCAATTCATGTAAATCAACGAATAAAGAAAATATTTCTGTTAAGCGGATTGAGTAAAATGATTATGATATATGAGCAGGAGGCATAAAATGAGAGAAAATAATATGATGATAGAGTTCGACAGCCGTTCAGAAAATGAAGGATTTGCAAGAGTGGCGGTGGCGGCATTTGTTACCCCGCTGAATCCTACCCTGGAAGAAATCGAGGATGTAAAAACAGCCGTGTCGGAAGCAGTAACCAACTCCATTATTCACGGTTATGGAGAACAGGTAGAAAAGATTCTTCTGAAAGCTTCCATCAAAGAAAATACAGTTTATATAGAAATTACAGATTTTGGCTGTGGCATTGAAAATATAGAAAAGGCAATGGAGCCTATGTATACCACCAGACCAGATTTGGAACGTTCCGGTATGGGATTTGCCTTTATGGAGGCTTTTATGGATGAGATACATATTGAAAGTGAAGTGAATAAGGGAACAACCATATATATGAATAAAAAAATCATGGGATAAGAGGGGAAAATGGTGGAGCATACAATTGAATTAATTGATAAATCACACCATGGAGATAAAGAGGCAAGAGATAGACTGGTAGAAGAAAATTTAGGGCTGGTATGGAGCATTGTGAGGCGCTTTGCAAACCGAGGATACGAATTGGAGGATTTGTTTCAAATTGGTTCCATCGGCTTAATGAAAGCCATTGACAAATTTGATATTTCCTATGAGGTGAAATTTTCCACCTATGCAGTTCCTATGATTATGGGAGAAATTAAGCGTTTCTTAAGAGATGACGGTATGATAAAAATGAGCCGTTCCATCAAAGAAAATGCATACAAAATAAAAGGAGTAGAGGAAAAAATCAGACACAAAGAAGGCAGGGAGCCTACTTTGGAAGAAATTAAAGAAGCAACCGGTTTGGAAAAAGAAGACATACTAATGGCAATGGATGCCTGCGTGGAGGTGGATTCTATCTACCGTTCGGTATATTCGGGTGATGAAAATGAAATTTGTCTTCTGGACAAGCTTACAGACAAGAGAAATGAAAATGAAGACACCATTAACCGATTGGTGCTCCAGTCATTATTGGAGGGACTGGAAGAAAAAGAACGGGATTTGATAAATCTACGTTATTTTCAGGATAAAACCCAGACGGAAACAGCACAAAGATTAGGAATCAGTCAGGTGCAGGTAAGCCGTCTGGAAAAAAGAATCCTGTTGCGTATGCGGGGAAAATTGGCATAACACATTGAGAAATAAGATATTCAATGTTATACTGAAACATGGCATGATTTAAGTTTGAATCATACAATTTGCGATAGAGAAAGGAATCAATGGCTATGTTTAGAGTATGGGCTAAGATTTGGAAAGAAAATAAATTAGTGAAAGATGTTGTAGTGGAAGATGGAACAGAAGACACCAGAACTCACAAAGTGTTTCAGGCATTGGAAAAGGTATGCTATGAGTTGGATTTAAGTGTACCAATCTGGCTGGACCACAATGTGGAGGAATTTAAGCGGGTGGCAAAAACAAGATTTCACGCAGATAATTTTGTAGATACCATTTCCTTTGATGCTCTGGAATTTCAAATTATTGAGGAAGATATGTAATAGAGCAGAATAGTGTTAGAAATGAGCATTTTCCCTCATAGAATCTTGAAAATAATGTTTCTATAATAATAGAAAACGAGGAATTTAGGGCATGATATATCATATGCCAATATGCGTAAGAAAAGGAGTATAGATAAAGATGAATTTTGCAGCAGTATATCATAGAATGTCAGATAATATGTGTTATCCGTTAAACGACGATGATTTGATTATTAATATAAAAACCGACTACGATGTAAAACAGGTGTTTTTACATTATGGCGACCCGTTTGCAGCCGGTATTTTAGGTGGAAGCGAAGCTTGGGATGGTGTGAGAGAAGAAATCCCATTTAAGAAAAGATTGCAGAACCATATTTGGTGGACTACTACCGTAAAACCGGAATTTAAAAGATGCCGTTATTATTTTGAATTAATCACAACCGAAGACGAAGTGTGGTTTTACGCAGAAAACGGTTTTTATGATAAAAAACATAAAGAATTATACGGAGGTACTATGCAGTGCTTTACCTTCCCTTGGATGAATCCGGCGGATATTGGAAGAACACCTCACTGGGTAACTTCCACCGTCTGGTATCAGATTTTTCCGGAAAGATTCTGTAATGGTGATTCATCCATCAATCCGGAAGGAGTACGCCCATGGGCAGGACCGGATAAAAAGGTAACCAACGAACAGTTTTATGGTGGTGACTTGAAAGGGATTGACAGCAAGCTGGATTATTTACAGGATTTGGGAATTACCGGTTTGTATCTGACACCGATTAATGAAGCGGATTCAACACACAAATATGATACCACCGATTATGAGAAAATTGACCCTCATTTCGGAGATGAACAGGTAATGAAGACTTTGGTGAAAAATGCCCATGAAAAAGGTATGCGTGTCATGTTAGATGGTGTGTTCAATCACTGTGGATGGAAGTTTAAGCCTTGGCAGGATGTGGTAGAAAAAGGACCGGAATCTGAATACTTTGACTGGTTTATGGTGAATGAATGGCCATTCAAAGAAAATGAGCATAACACCAAGAAGGGAAGATATTATTCCTTTGCTTTTGCAGATAATATGCCAAAATTGAATACCAACAATCAGAAAGTAATAGATTACTTACTGGGCGTTTGTGAAATGTGGGTAAAAGAATATGATATTGACGGATTGCGTCTGGATGTGGCAAACGAAATTTCTCATAAATTCTGTAAGCTGTTAAGAGAACGCATGAGAAGTTTGAAACCGGATTTCTATATTTTAGGAGAAATCTGGCACGATTCCATTGAATGAATGGCCATTCAAAGAAAATGAGCATAACACCAAGAAGGGAAGATATTA
>CAYVCL010000027.1:0-35113 GCA_964450185.1 uncultured Lachnospiraceae bacterium
TACCAGAATAATGGCGGAGAAGCGGTTCTTAAAAACATCAATCTTTCCATTAAAGCAGGAGAAACCATTGGTATTATTGGTGGAACCGGTAGTGCAAAAACCAGTCTTGTAAACTTAATCAGCAGACTATATGATGTGCAGAAGGGTCAGGTATTGGTTGGTGGAAAAGACGTAAGAGAATACGATATGGAAGCCCTCCGTAATCAGGTAGCCGTAGTATTGCAGAAAAATACTTTGTTTAGCGGAACTATTTTAGAAAATCTTCGTTGGGGAAATAAAACAGCCAGTGAAGAAGAATGTCAACATGTATGTAAGCTTGCATGTGCAGATGAATTTATTGAAAAAATGCCCACGAAATACAATACTTACATTGAGCAGGGCGGAAGTAATGTGTCCGGCGGACAAAGACAAAGACTTTGTATTGCCAGAGCGTTGTTAAAGAATCCGAAGGTGATTATATTGGATGATTCCACCAGTGCGGTAGATATGGCAACGGATGCAAAAATCCGTAAAGCATTTGCAGAAGAAATACCGGATACAACCAAGTTAATTATTGCACAGCGTATTTCCAGTGTGCAGAATGCAGACCGTATTCTGGTCATGAACGAAGGAGAAATTGCAGGATTTGGAACTCACGAGGAATTGTTAAATAGTAACGAAATTTATAGAGAAGTTTACGAATCCCAGACCGGAGGCAGCGGTGATTTTGACGAAGGAAAGGAGGAAGCATAAATGGCAGGTAATCCAAATAAGGTTGGTGGTCCGATGGGAAAAACAATGGGAAAACCGCCTAAAAATAAAAATGCCGGAAAAGTGTTCAAACGTTTGATGGCATATATCTTAAAATCCTATAAATTTCATCTGATTTTTGTGGCAATTTGTATTTTAATCAGTGTACTTGCCAGCGTACAGGGAACCATGTTTATGCAGACATTGATTGATGATTTTATTGTACCGCTTGTAAAATCAGAGAATCCGGATTTTTCAGATTTGTTGAGAGAAATTATAAGAGTAGGCTCTATCTATGCTATCGGTATTCTGGCTACTTACACATACAATCGTGTTATGGTAAATGTTACACAGGGAACATTGCACAAGTTTCGTAATGACATGTTTACGAAGATGGAAAGCCTTCCAATCAAATATTTTGACACTAATCCCCATGGAGATATTATGTCCATGTATACCAATGATACGGATACTTTGCGTCAGATGATTAGCCAGAGTATGCCACAGATTTTCTCCAGTGCCATTACGGTTATCAGTATTTTGTCATGTATGATTATGTTAAATATACCATTAACCCTATTGACACTTGTTATGGTGGGAATTATGCTGACAGCAGCCGGAAAGGTTGCCGGGCAAAGCTCCAAACATTTCGGGGCACAGCAGAAAGAAATCGGTTCGGTAAATGGATATATTGAAGAAATGATGGAAGGACAGAAGGTAGTTAAGGTATTCTGTCATGAAGAAGAAAGTATTGAAAAATTCAATGAATTAAATGATAAGCTGTTCCACAGTGCGGACAATGCCAATAAATTTGCAAATATTTTAGGACCAATCAACGGTCAGCTTGGTCATATGAGTTATCTGCTATGTGCCGTATTTGGAGGAATTATGGCAGTGAATGGATTTGCCGGCTTAACCCTTGGAGGACTTGCAAGCTTCCTTACCTTTAACAAAAGCTTCAATATGCCAATCAATCAGGTGAGTCAGCAGTTAAATGCCATTGTAATGGCAATGGCAGGTGCGGAGCGTATATTTAAGCTATTGGATGAAACACCGGAAGTAGATGACGGATATGTAACCTTGGTAAATGCAAAACGGGAAGGTGACAAATTAGTACCATGCAAAGAAAGAACAGGTATCTGGGCATGGGAGCATAAGCATCAAAATGGTGACCCGACGACTTATGTAGAGCTGAAGGGCGATGTGGTCTTTGATGACGTGGATTTTGGATATAACGATGAAAAGATTGTACTTCACAACGTAGATTTGTATGCAACACCGGGACAGAAAATTGCCTTTGTTGGTTCTACCGGAGCAGGTAAGACTACCATTACCAACCTGATTAATCGTTTCTATGATATTCAGGATGGTAAAATCCGCTATGATGGAATCAATGTAAATAAGATTAAAAAGGCAGACCTTAGACGTTCCTTGGGAATCGTATTGCAGGATACACATTTGTTTACCATGAGTGTAAGAGATAATATTCGTTATGGTAGACTGGATGCCACAGAGGAAGAAGTAATCGCAGCAGCAAAGCTTGCCAATGCAGATGGATTTATTCGAAGACTTCCGGAAGGGTATGACACCATTCTTACCGGTGACGGAGCTAACTTAAGTCAGGGACAGCGTCAGCTCTTAGCCATTGCCAGAGCAGCCATTGCGGACCCGCCAGTGCTTATTTTGGACGAAGCAACCAGCTCCATCGATACCAGAACCGAAAAGTTAGTACAGGATGGTATGGATAAACTTATGGCAGGAAGAACTACCTTTGTTATCGCTCACAGACTTTCTACCATTAAAAACAGCGATTGTATTATGGTTTTAGAGCAGGGAAGAATTATCGAACGTGGAAATCATGACCAGTTGATGGAAGCAAAAGGAAAATACTACCAGTTATCTTCCGGAAAATAAGAAAACAGGAGAATTTTATGAAATTTTATTTTGCACCAATGGAGGGAATTACCATTCATAAATATCGTAATTTATGCAATGAAATGTTTCCTTATATAGACAAATTTTTTAGTCCTTTTCTTGTAACAAAAACAAAGACTATTTTAAATGCCAAAGAGCTTAGGGATATTTTACCGGAAAATAACGAAGGTCTTTCACTGGTGCCGCAGGTTCTCACAAACAACGCAGAAGATTTTATTATTATGATTCGTGAGTTGGAAAAGTTGGGATATCAGGAGGTCAACCTAAATTTAGGTTGTCCCTCCGGTACTGTGGTTTCCAAATTCCGGGGGTCCGGATTTTTGGCAAAGCCGGAAGAATTGGACGTATTTTTGGCAAAAGTGTTTGACACCTTTGCTGGCACAGATATGAAACTTTCCATCAAAACCAGAATTGGAAAAGATGCACCGGAAGAATTTTATCATTTGATGGAGATTTATAACAAATATGAAATGTCAGAACTTATCATCCATCCACGAACCCAGAAGGATTATTATAAGAACAAACCAAATCTTGAAGTATTCGCAGACGCTTTGAAATCAAGCAAAAACCCTGTGTGTTATAATGGAAATATTTTTAACGTGACAGATTATGAAAAGTTTACTAGTGAATTTCCTGAGGTTACCACAATCATGCTAGGCAGAGGAATTATATGCAATCCTGCACTGGCAGCAGAAATACTGGGCAAAGGAAAAATGAACAAAGACTTGTTAAAAGAATTCCACAACAGAATTTATGGAGAATACAAACAGATGTATTCCGGAGAGAAGAACATTCTATTTCGCATGAAAGAGCTTTGGTGTTATATGATATTCTTATTTCAAGATAAGGACAAACATCAGAAAAAGATAATGAAATCTAAAAATCTGTTGGAATATGAGGCAGCGGTAAACGCTCTGTTCCGTGAATGCGAAGTGGACAGCAGTATCGGGTTTCGGGCAGTGTAAGATACAATAATACAATGGTGATATTTATTGAAATTTTCATGGAAGTGTGTTTAAATAAAATATATATAACACTATAACACACACACGATGAAATGGTGGGATTCTTATGAGAAAAAACGTACTTATAGTGGAGGATAATAAGGCGGCAGTCGAAAGGCTGCACAAAATTATAGGGGAAATCGACAAGGAAACTAGAGTGTGGTCGGCATCCAGCAGTTTAGAAGGGTATCAGCTGGCAATGCAATATACAATGGACGTATTTTTGGTGGACATTGTTTTAGAAAGCAGAGAAAGTGCAGATGTTTCAGGGATTGAATTTGCTCAGAAAATAAGAACCATTGAAAAATATGCATTTACTCCAATTATATTTGCTACTTCTTTGGTAGATCCTAAAATGTACGCTTTTACAAATATTCATAGTTTTGCGTATTTGGAAAAGCCATATTCATCAGAAGATGTTAAGAAAACTTTGCTTAAGGCTTTGGAATACACTACCAAACGCGAGGACGATAAAAATTTATTTTTCCGCAGAGATGGTTTGCTATTTTCTGTAAATTTGGCGGATGTTGTGTATATAGAAAATTGCCTGCATAAGCTGAAAATCCAAACCATAAATGAGATTTTGGAAATGCCTTATCGAAGTTGTAAAAAACTTATGGAAGAAATCGAAAGCAAAGAATTTGTGCAATGCAGTCGTAATTCTATTGTGAATGTAAAATTTATTGATGCAATGGATTTTGCGAATCGTTACTTTATTTTGAAGTCGGACTATGGGCGGTTAGAAATAGGAAAAAACTATGTAAAAACCGTAAAACAGCACTTAGGAGTGGAGGATATCTAAACAAACTTATACGACAGCTCGTGACAAAAAGCATACGGAATGGCTGGATTTTGGCAACAAAATGACATTTTGGAATAGAACTGGACGAAATATTGATATTGGTTGCAAAAAACACACCTTTGAAGCTGAATTTGTAATACCAACATTTTTCACTGTTATAATTCAAGAAGAATATACAGGAGGTGTTGGTATGTCTGGTAATTTAAGCGAATCAGAAAAAAGGTTAGGCAAAGAGCCGGAAATGGTTATATTTAAATATTTGGTATTATCATTTCTATCAGAAACAAGCAAACTGCTAATACTGGCATTGCTTTTTCACAGAAAAATAGAAATATTTGCTTTTTCTGTGCTGGTATTGTTCTTGTTACGAACCACCACAGGTGGGCTACATTGTAAAAAGTATTGGTCCTGCTTTTTAGTATCATTTGGCTATTTGTTCTTATGCATTGCAATTCTTCCCATGATAGAATTGCCGAAATCGGTTCAAATGATCGTGTTGCTTATCTGTTCCGTAGTTACATACTATATTGGACCGGTGGTGTCAAAGACACGGCCACAACCCACCTCTCAGAGGCGTCAACGGCTAAAACTACAATCCTTTGTTGTGATTTTTGGCTATTTGATAGTTCTGTATATTCTGCCGGAAAGCAGTTATATTACAAGTGGTTTTTGGATAGTGGTGTTACACGCTATTCAATTGAGTTTCGCAGAACTGAAAGCAAAGGGAGGTTTCAACAATGGGTTTATTAAGTTTGCTTATGCACAAAGGCATTTGTAAATTTGTGTATGTTTTGATGGCAGCAGGAGGCGGTTTGCCAAGTTTATTCTTTTTTGGAGAGCTGCCATTTCCGACAGAGGAGTATTTGAGTATAAAAGAAAAAATGAAGTAAGATGGAGAACTGTCAGGTAAAACTGGCAGTTTTTTTGTGGAAAGTAGACGATTGAATTTTGGATAGGAACATAGTAAGATAATACCATAAAAGAAAAGGAAGAAGACAAATGATACCTCGTACTGGAAATTTATTAGAAATATTATCCGCTCTATTATGTATACACACTTTATATGGGAAAAAATTTCGTTTAAATATTAAAAATATTATGTTGATTGCAACAGACCTGATAGTAATACAGCTTGTTTTGGAAGGAAGATTACCTGCAATAACAAGTATGCTGATTTGTGTGCTTATGTTTGGGTATTGTATTGTCGAATTTGGGTTCCAAAAAAGAGAATTAATTATTAATAATATGCTATATATAGTGATGATATCGATTTTACAATTGCTTTCGAGTGAAGTGCTGGTTTATGTAAATGTGGTACGGAGTAGCAATGCAGGAAATGGATTAAATAATTTATGGATAAACTTGTTGGTATTTTTAATTGTGTTGCTTGTGTTTCCGCGTATGGGACTTCACAAGTTTTCGCTTTTTATGCAGCAGAAGATAATGCTTCTGCGAGCCATTTTGGTGATGGGTTTTGTCTTTGTTATATATATGCTGTTAATAATGAAGGCTCATAATTATATAGAACGGGAGCATTATGTAATTATGACTATCAGTCTTTGTATGTTATGGAGTGTGACCTATCTGTGGCAGAAAAACCAAAATAAAGTTCATGAGCAAAAGATAGAATTGCAAATGCATCAGATGTATGACGAGGGATTCCAGAATCTGGTTACGGAAGTGAGAAGAAGGCAACACGATTTTCAAAATCATTTGAGTGCCATTTATAATTTACATCATACATGTGATACCATGGAAGAACTGATACAACAGCAGGCAGAATACATGGACGCCATTCAGGAGGAAAATCAGTATAGCAAACTGTTGCGTATAGGAAATCCGGTTATTACCGGTTTTCTTTATGGAAAGTTTCTTCAGGCAGATAAACGAGGAATTACGGTTGTATACGACATTAAGGTGAAAGATCTGGAAAGCAAAATGCCGATGCACAAGTTGGTAGAGGTAATAGGGAATTTATTCGATAATGCTGTGGAAGCTATTGAAGAACAGGGTGTGGAGCAAAAGATCTATCTGGAATTTATAGAACAGCCGGAGCAAATAGATTTTAAGATAAAGAACGAAAGCTGTTATATACCTCAGGAAAAGCTCTTAAAAATGTTTGAGCGAGGAGAAAGCAGCAAGGGAGAATTAAGAGGTCTTGGTTTGGCAAATGTAAGGCAAATTTGTGAAGAATACAAATGTGATTTGCAGGTAAACAATAGAAAAGGCGAACAGGACAAATCGTACCTGGAGTTTGAAATTACAATAAATAAAGGGAAAAATCAAGGAAACAAGTTTAAGTAAAATGCTGTTTTTGGAGTAATTGCCAGAAAATTCAAGAAAAAATACGCTTTTTAAATAAAAATCGATTAGAAAAGTGTGTTTTTAGTACAGTATAGCAAATTGACAGAACATACTGAACGGACGTTTTTCGACAACGAAAAAAGTTCAAGAAAAAACAAAAAATGCCAAAAACCTTGAAAAATAGGGAAAAATTAACATTTTAACAATTTCCGAAAGACTAGTAGATTTCCATTCGTTGCAAAAAACGCACCTTTTAGTCGGAAAATGAAAAATTTCGTAAAAATAGGTTATAATTATATACGCTCTAAAGCTACTGGTAGATTGTATATTTTATCACCTTGCAAGAAGAATATATAATCGAGCCCTATACTTGCTAACTCGTCTAATGAAATCCTTGTTATTAACTGCTTCAGAATTATCTGAACAAGGTTAATGTCCCTAATACTTCGAGCAATTCGTGGGATTATCATTAATAGAGGAGGAGAGTAAGGGCTGTCAGTAGCGATAAATGCAATGATAAAAGATATGAATATGTAATACTAGAGCCGGTTGCTGTTGCAGTCGGCTCTTATAATAGAGATATCTTTATGCGTCTGCCACATTTTTAATAATGCCGCAGGCGATATAATTCTGAAGAGGATATTCTTCCACCGGTACATTTTTTTCTTTTGCAAGCTGCAAAAGATGCGCAAGCAGTGGATTGTCAGCGGCACCAGGACGAACTAAAAGCTTCCACGGTACACGACGGATTAAAACTCTGGTTGCCTCGCCGATTCCCGGTTTAATAAAATTAATATTTGAAATATCAAAATGTTTCGCAATGGATTTCACCTCGCTAAGTCCTGTGATACCGGACGGAGTGGTATCAATTAGTTTTGTATCAAAATCAAAATGTTGTTCAATGGCATCGATAAATTCGTAGGATAAATCTTCCTCCATCAATTCCGAATAGAACGCAGCACCATGAAAATCTTTTTCTCCAATGATGTCAGAACGGAGGAAAGTACGACTGATTAAACCGGATACCGTGCTGTTTAAGCAGGAACTTGGTATTAGGATATCTTCATGCGTTCCACATAAATCAGTGATATTGGCAGGGTCGGAAAGAACAGCCAAGGTAGGGTTTAGCTGTGGAAACGGCAGGAGAGCCTGTTCCAATTCACGCTGAATCGCACCCTTTCCAATCCAGCCATCCACAAATCGGATAGCTTTGGAATTGTGACGTTCTAGTATGTAATGAATGGCATTTTCATCAATTCCATGGTCACGGATAATGGAAATGGAATAGTGAAATACAGGGATGTCGTATTTTTTCTCCAAATACCGTTTGATTAAAATACCGATTGGAATTCCGGCACGGGCAAGAGATACCAACACAATTTCAGAAGGATATTGTTCTTCGCTATTAAAATCCTTGCGAATGGAATCATATATTTTTTCTGCCACCTGACACACTGCATCAGCGGTGGTTTTGGCATAAGCTTCCAGTGCAAAGTGATAAGCCTCCATATATTTGGCAGTAGGCTTATATTCTAACGGAAGCATTTCGCAGTAATGGACACCTGACTGAATTAACGCTTCCCTTTCCTTAGTTGGCAGAGGGGTTATCAGTCCGGAAATATCTTTTAATAATAATGTTACGTCACGGTCAAGATAGCTGCTTTTCATAAGTTACCTCCAGATAATAGGAATGATTTGGTTGCATTGGTGGAGTGACAGTGCCTGGCAAAGCTCCTCCATGGCGGTAGTATCGTTTGTACTGTCAGTTAACACTAAAACCAGGTCATAAGTATCTAAATTATACAGATAAGTAGTACGGTTTTGCTCGTAAAAGCTGGTAAGTTCATAGCGTTTATGTAAAGGATAAACTTCTTCACTGCTTGGCAGAATCGGACTTCTAGTGGTAGCGTGGAAGAAAACATGATTATCCGTATGCTTTTCTATGTAATTACCAAGATAGATGCCTGCATACATCAGCTCCTCGGTACCCAGAACCAGAATACGTTTGCCGGAAAGCTTTGTAAGCTCTGCTTCTTTGGAAATTTTTGCAGACAACTGTTCGCAAAGCTTTTGAAATTCCGGTGCCATTACTCCAAGTCTTGTATTCTGGTAATTTCCCGGATAAATTGGGGCTGCAAGTCTGGAATTTTGTTCTTCGGCAGTTAGTGGTGTCGAACTTGCGGAAAGTAAGTCAGCACAACGCACACGCAGAGTGTCTTCATAAGTATATTCCGATAAAATTTTATCATAATCAAAAGCCGGAACCGGCAGCAGAAAATGTATCCCAATTCCCTGATTCTGAAGCTCTTTTCGTTTTTCTTCTCCCATACCATTTAAGATGGAAGCAATGCCAAAAGAAAAATGATAGTCCGGATAAGTTTTGGTGAGAACCCGGATGAAATTTTCGATGGTTTTTCCGGTGGTTACTTCGTCCTCGGCAAAAATAATATGGGTATCCGGTGTCAGGCGTTTATCCAGAAATTCACGAATTACCATCTGGTCGGTAGCGTGGCTGTGTTCTTCGTTAAAATATAGAAATTCTTTTCCTTCAAAATGCTCTCTGGTAGTCTGGATGTAAGCGGCAGGAAAAGGTGCAAAGGTAGCAAGTCCCATGCCAATGGCGGTGGCAGTTTCTGCAAAGCCGATAATTAATGTGTTTTTATAATCAAAAGTCTGCTCTGAAAAAACCTGTTCAGCCAGTGTAGAAAACAGTGTAAGACACTGGGAAGGTACTGCAGGGATATGTTTTCCCTGCAACGGATTTACCAGTAAAAAAGAACGTTTGCTATTGTTTTCTCTCTTTGCGATGGTAATTAAATCATTTTCCTTGTAATTCATCTATCTCACTCCATATATTTTTGCAAGTAAAATCTGCTTTTTTGCCCAGTTTGTGTGGGTTTTCATTTCATTCATTCGTGTGCCGGAGGCACTTTTGCTGACACCAACCAAAGGGTTTTCAAAGTTGAGAATGCGCATGGCATCTGCCACATCATGGGCATTTGCTTTCATGGCATTGGCAACCACAGGAATCTGGTTTGGATGAATAATGGTTTTTCCGATAAAACCGTTTAATACATCCATGCGCAGTTCGTTTTCCAATCCAGTTTTCCAGTTGTCATTCTCGTCTGCAAAATATTCCCATACAGGCGCAGAAACCACAAAATCATTGAAAAAGTAGGTTATAATGTCACCTAATACTCCGGCGATTGGCTTGATGTCGTAAATGGTTTCGTTGGCATTGCGGCGTACTCCAAATAAATGGCATAAGTCATTTCCGCCAACCCGCACATTTAATACATATTCACGGCAGGCAAGGAGCTGTTTGTGAAGCTGTTCCAAAGTATCATATCTTGTGGTATAAGAAACCAATTCTCCGCTTTCTAAAATAGGCATCATATAAATTTTATGACTGCTGCTTTGATTGATTTGCAGAATTTCTTCTATATATAATGGCGCATTTTCCGGAACAAATTTAGGAAGAATAAAGCCGCATAATACCTGACTGCTATGGGAAAGCATACGGTATAATTTCCCGATTTGTTGTGGATTGCGGACACGGATAAACAGCTTTGGAAGGAAAGGCAGTTTTTCTTGATTTTCATAAATTTTATGTAAAGTGTCCACAACAGTACGTTCCCCGATTTCTACGGCGTTATCGTCGATGGAATCTTCAAGACATAAGGCAAGAGAAAAGCAATCTCCCCATATGCCGGATAAGAGTTTTTCATAAATATCTGTTGTGGTTCCCGGAGAATACATCAATGGTCCAACCTGATAAGCGTCTACCATAACAGGTTCCATTTGTTCGTAAAAATCATCCGTTATTTTTATATTATTCATTGTTATACTCCCTCTGAAATCTATAAATACATCATATGACTCATGTAAGGGAAATCATACCACAAATGCCTGAAAATGTAAAATTTAAAAAGTGGATGTATTATTTATATTGTGGTTTTCGGGGGAATCTTTTGACAGCAGAACGCACCTATGATACCATAAGAAGAAAAATACGAAGGAGCAAAATGATGGATATTTTAGTAAATATTGTAGTTTTATTAATCGGATTTGTCTTGCTGATTAAAGGTGCAGATTTTTTTGTGGATGGGAGTTCCAGTATTGCCAAGCGTTTAAGAATTCCTAGTATGGTAATAGGACTTACCATTGTGGCGATGGGAACCAGCTTTCCGGAGTTGTCTGTAAGTATGTCGGCAGCACTGAGTGGTTCGAATGATATTGCCATTAGTAATGTGATTGGTTCTAATTTATTTAATTTTGTAGTGGTATTGGGAGCCTGTGCATGTTTTTGCCCGGTTCCGGTAGACAGAGGAGTTATGAAAAAAGAATTTCCATTCTCTGTATTTACGGCAGTGCTGTTAGGCGTTATGATTTTAGATAAATTCAATCCGTTGGCAAAAAACGCAGAAGAAGGTATGGGAACTCTTTCCAGAGTGGATGGAGTGATTTTACTGGTATTATTTATTGCATTTTTGGTGTTTACCGTAAAAGTGGCACTGGAAAACAGAACTGCCCAGAGTGAAGAAACAGAAACAAAAGTGCGTAGTATTCCGGTGAGTATTATCTATATTATAGGCGGCATTATTGCTATTAAATTCGGTGGTGATTTTGTGGTTGACAATGCGAAAGCACTTGCGCTGACCTTTGGAATGTCAGAAACATTGGTTGGACTTACCATTGTAGCAGTTGGAACAAGCTTACCGGAGTTAGTAACTTCTATCGTGGCAGCGAGAAAAGGCGAAACCAATCTGGCAGTGGGAAATGTGTTAGGTTCTAATATTTTTAATGTGTTATTTATCCTTGGAATTTCCTGTACAATCAGCCCGATTTCCGTTGGCATGCAGAGCTTTATTGATAATATCGTATTGCTTGTGCTTAGTCTGGTTACCTTTGCATTCTCCTATTCTAAGAGAGAGATTGACCGAAAAGAAGGTATTGCCATGATAGTTATGTATATTGTTTACATGGCATATGCAATTATAAGATAAATTGTAAATAGGGTTTCACACAGGAGAAAATAGAAATGGAGGGGTAAGGGTGAAACTGGAAGTACAGATAAATCAGGCACAGATAACTTCCTTACAGGAATTTGCGAATCTGGAAAACAGGTACAATAATGGTAATAAGCCCACCGTGTTTGTGCTTCAAACAGGAATTGTAAGCGAAGGGGCTTTCTTGCAGGAATTGCAGGAAACAGACCGGAAGTTAGCAGATATCGATAAAAGTGCAAAAGCATGGTATTTTCGTACCGGATTGTTGGATAGTTTTGTGGAAAGTGATAAAAGGGAAAATTATCTGGCAATGGCAGATGCGTGGATTGCAGAAAGAGGAAACTTTTTAGAGCGTAGTCTTCCTTTTGAATTTGAAAACGGATTGTGGAACGAAGCCTACAAGGAAGGGATGAAGCAAATTCTGGAAGAATACAAAAAGCAGGAGCAGAACCCAGCAAAAATGAAGAATTTTCTGCTTTTGCTATTTGGAAGAATTAACAATTACTTTCCGCAGCTTTTTAAAAATACAAAGATTTTATCTAAGTTTCCTAAATTTGTATATACCGGCGTGTGCGGTACCGGAGAATATTACTTTCTGCGCCTGTTAAGTTTGTGTGGTTGTGATGTGTACTGCATTCATCCAAAAGGGGAAACAGATATCAAATCCGGCGAAATTTCCTTTCACACCCAGTTGATAAAACGAGAACAGGAATTTCAAGGGAAAATTCCTGCGTACAATCCGGAAGCCATAGCAGCAGAGCGTGAGGCAATAAAGCGTGAACAGGAAGCTGCAAGAGGGCGCCAGGAAGCCTCCCGAAGCATGCCGGTACCAACCGGTACTGCACAAGGTGGAAGACCGACTGGAAGTGGCGTGAATTTAGCAAGACCGGACAGAGTCCGTCAAAACAATGACGGCGAACTTTCTTACGAGGAATTGGCAGGTATGGCAAGTTCCGTGGTAATGATTGTGGTTTACAATGATAAAAATGAGCCGTTTGGCTCCGGTTCCGGTGTGCTTATCAATAATGACGGTTACATATTAACCAACTTTCATGTGGTACGTGGAGCGGCTGCTTTTGCAGTGCGCTTAGAAGAGGAAGAAGAACCACGTTTTACCACAGAATTGATTAAATACCATCCGGAAAACGATTTGGCATTAATCCGTATCGAACCGGTTAACCGTCGCCCAATTCCCCTGTGCAGTCACAGAAAACTGGTGCGCGGGCAAAAAGTAGTGGCAATCGGAAGCCCTTTAGGATTATTTAATACAGTATCCGATGGCATCATAGCCGGATTCCGAAAATTTGACCAAGTATCCATGGTACAATTCACCGCCCCAACTTCCCACGGAAGCTCCGGCGGCGCCCTTCTAAACCTATACGGCGAACTTATAGGAATTGTGACTGCCGGATTTGATGATGGGCAGAACCTTAATCTGGCAGTGGATTATGATACGCTTAGAGGGTTTTTGCAAGGGTTTATCTAATTTAAAGATATTCGTTTCTTTAAAAGAGCAACTGGCGAAAACAAATAAATAGTAAATTTTATCAGGTCCTTGAACTGAGGATGTAATCTCGGTTCAAGGGCTTTTTGCGAACGCCTTACGGTGCACATCGCTAATGAGTGAAAATCTCTAAGCTGCCCTAGCAGTGGGAAGGAGTGAACTTTAGGAGATACAAGACAAATCTAGTCCGAAGTGTAGTAGTAACCTACATAGAAAATAGCAGAAAGAAAATTTTGTATCTTCAGTCATAAGGTTGATGGCTGGGGATAGATGATGAAAAACTGACACTAGACATATAATTCAAACTATGTTATTCTAAACACATCAAAAAGATTCATTCAAATCTGAATGAAGAATCTCAATGAAAAAGCAAAATAGGGGAAATGCATACGGGGGTTGAATTACTTGTTTTATAGAAAGCAGATAAAATATCTTGCAACTACATTTTATCTAAGTTATCATAAAAGTATCAAAACTCATATGTAACTTCCCAAAAAGAAAGGAAGATGTATATGAGAATTTTTAGAGATTGTCACTTTGGAAGATGTGATTTACATGCGTATGAAAAATGATATTTCATTTATTCTGGATTACCAGCTGAATTTATTTGAGCACCAGAGTTCAGACAATCCGAATATGCCATTACGTGGTTTTTTATATTTTGCAAGGCAGTATGAGAAATATGTTATTGAAAATGAATGTAATATATTTGGACGCAAACGAATTCCCCTTCCGACGCCACAATATGTAGTCTTTTATAATGGGGATACATGGAACGGGGAACGAAAAATAGTAAAGCTTTCTGATAGTTTTACGGACAAACGTGTCAAAGGCTGTATGGAATTGGAAGCATTGCAGTTAAATATCAATTACGGACACAACAAAGAGATTATGGAAAAATGCAGGATATTATGGGAATATGCGGTGTTTGTGGGAAGAGTAAAAACATATAATAAGACTATGCCTATCGAAGAAGCGGTAGATAAAGCTGTAAATGAATGTATTCAGGAAGGAATTTTAAAAGATATCCTGATAAGCCATCAAGCGGAGGTGAAAGATATGCTTTTGACCGAATATGATGAGGAGAAAATCAGACGGCTGTTTCAGAAAGAGTGTGAAGAAGAAGCAGCAGAAAGAATAGCCAAAGCAGAGGAGAAAATCGCAGAAAAGGATGAACTTATTAGAATTTGTGTTCTGGGGATTTGCCAGACACAGCCCATGATAGGGACAGAAGCTTGCCTTCGCAGGCAGTTAAGAAACGTTTTTAGCGGAAGTGAAATCCAGTTTTTAGCAAGCACTTAGTGAGGAGCCTCTCCAGCGACGAACTTAGTGCGGCTTAAAACTTAGTTCACTGCAGCGTTGTTTTCTACCTGCGAAGGCAAGCTTCTGTCCCTATCATAGGCGTCCGGGAATCCACAACCACCCCAAATTCAAACAAATTTACCACAATATATTGAAAATCAAACTATTTTGTTGTATGATTTTCTATGATTAGGAGGGGAAAAATGAAATTAACAAAAGCGATAAAATTCAATTCACCTGTGGTGCTGAGTTTTGTATTTATCTGTATTGGAGCATTTCTATTGAATCTGCTTACAGGAGGATATACAAACCAGTTGTTGTTTACCGTATATAGAGGCTCTATGACGGATCCGTTGTTTTATGTTCGTATGTTTGGACATGTGTTTGGGCATGCCGGATGGGAACATTTAAGCGGAAATATGATGTATATATTATTGTTAGGTCCTATGTTGGAAGAAAAGTATGGAAGCAGGAATATGGCAGTGATTATAGGTCTGACTGCCGTTACTACCGGTTTAGTGAATGTGATTTTTTTCAGTCATGGATTGCTGGGTGCCAGCGGTGTTGTGTTTGCCTTTATCATTCTTTCATCCATTACCAGTGTGAAAGATGGAGGGATTCCATTAACCTTTATTCTGGTGGCAGTAATTTACATTGGCGGACAGTTAATAGATGGACTTACTGTGAAAGATAATGTATCCAATTTGACTCATATTATTGGAGGCATTGTGGGAGCATGCTGTGGCATGGCATTAAATAAAAAGCAGTAGACAGGTGAGGGAATGTTTGAAAGAGTACATTTAAATAATTTTGAAGATTATTTTACCACATATAAAGAAAGACAGGGAAAAAGTGTATATTTTGGACGCCTTGCAGTGTGGGGCCCGGCGGTAAAGCAGATGGTGGAACGTTTCACAGAAGAAACCATTCAGTTTGGCGTCTGTATTCAGGATAGAATCGGCAATCCGGAAGAAAAGCATTTATCTTATTATGAAGAAATTATGGGAATGAACTACCAACTCAGTGTACCCTTTTTTATGCAGGAGTTGAAACAGTGGCTCCCAAGAGTTTCCGAAGATAAAAGGCAGACCATTGCCGAGTGTTTTTATGACATTTTCCACGGACTGGCACAAAAAGGGAAAAATGAGAATATGCAGAGGAATGCATATATAAAATATATGTGCTGGTTATATTATAAATTTGAGCGATTATTGCAAACTTTTAGCAATGACAAAGTTCCAAAGCTTCTATATGCAGGGATCCCCAATGAATATGAAATGTTATTTTTAACGGTGCTTTCGAAAGCAGGATGCGATATCTTGCTGTTGGCGCTGCAGGGAGAAGAGGCTTACTTAAAGCAGGATCCGGAATCTAAGTATTCCGAAACAATACAGGCAGAAGGTGGAAGTTTTCCGGAACAGTATTCCGTGTTGGAAGTAAGACAGCAGCTGATAAAGGAAAAAAATGCTCCGACGTTGCCAAAAGTAAATACCGAAAAAACCATTAACACAAATACTTGGATTCAAGGAAATATATTTGAAGACGTACAGAAGGAATTAAAGGAAAGAGGCAGTGACAGCCAGTTCTTTTACAATGTATTTGCAGGAATTTACGGTGTAGAAGAATCGGCAGGTTATTACACAGAATTGCTGAAATGGAAACTGAAGCTGGAAAGCAGTCAGACAGAAGTGCTTTTGGTGGAAGAAGAAATCAAAAAGCCGGATTATGATGAAATTAGCGGGATACAGCGTGGGCAGTATCCTAATATAGAACAACTGCTTGCCCACATGACACCACAGATTGTGTGCAGTGACAAGAAAGCAGAGAATTATGGCAGGGCAGCGTTTTTGCAGGTGATGAAGAAAACCGCAGAATTGCCATTTCAGAAGCAGCAGAACCGTGCTGTGGAACTGGTATGCCTTATCAACCGCTATTTAAAGGCGATGTTTGGCACAGGAAGTCATAAGGAGAAGAAACTTTTCATCTATTATGGTGAAATAGAAAGAGAAACACAAGGATTACTGTTGTCTGCACTGGCAAAATTACCTATGGATGTGCTGCATATCAATCCGGAAGGAAATCAGGGCGTGCAGATACAGGATGAATTATTTTTTTCAAAAATTTATCCAAACACTCTGAAGCGGGAAAAATTTCCAACCGATATTAAAAATATGCAGTTTGAAACTGTGGCATATCAGGCAGAGCAGGAAATCAACCAGATTATGTATCAGGATACCGGAATGTATCGAAACAGACAGTTTACCAAAGCGGTACCGGTAGTAATTCAAAATACCTATGAAGAAATTGCTATTTTGTGGAATCAGGAAGCAAAATATCGTCCCAACTTTGAAGTGTTTGAAGACAGAGTAATGGTTCCGGTGATTTTTTCCAAAGTAATGGGAGTGCCGGGAAATGTATCAGAATATTGGGAGGATGTGGCAAAGCTTACCACAGAACAGACCTTTGTAATCAAAGACCTTCCGTATTTGGGAAATACACCAAACCCGTGGAAAGAAAAGAGTTATGCTTTCTTACAGGGTGGAAAGCTTATGAAGGATAAGATAAAAAATCATCCCGATTACCCGTTTTCCTTTATCCGCGAACCCATGCAGGATTATATGTTAGAAAAGCTGCAAGAAATGCTGGATGAGAAGATTGTGGAAGGAACAGGTAGAGATGGCACGGAAAACGTAATCGTTTCCACCGTGTTAGCTATGGATAAAACAATTTTGCGTTTGATACAGGGGTATGATTTTACCAGAACCATACCGAAAATATTACTGATACACACAAGAGAAAGTAATTGTACCAAAGAAGACAGTATACTTCTTGCCTATTTAAGCCTTATTGGTTTTGACATAGCAATGTTTGTTCCAACAGGCTATACAGGGGTAGAGAGATTTTATACAAAACAGATTGTGACAGAACACCAGATTGGTGAATACAAATATGATTTGCGAGTACCAAATTTAAGTGCAGTGAAACGCTCCAGCGAAAGTCTGGTAGGACGTTTCCTTAGGAGAGGAAGGTAGTAAATAAGAATGGGTATTAAATTTGCGGACACAAAAACAACCGAAGTTGTTGTGATGCAGAGTGGAACAGAGTTAGAAGTTGTGCAGGAATACAATATTCAGGCAGAACGTGAAAGAATGACAAGAGAACTTACTAATTCCAAAGAAGTAGATGATTTGGCAAGCCAGATAGATGTATACAATGCAGAAACCATTGTAAATTTTGGTGGAAGCGTTGCAGAAGAAATTTCCAGATGCTCTGATGTGGTTTTAAATAACGTAAACATGAGCCAGATTAATGATTCCGGTGAAATGTTGAATCTTTTGGCAAAAATCATGGAAAAATTTGACATGAAAGAATTAGAAGAAAGCAAGGGACTGTTTGATAAGATATTTAACACTGCGAAAAAACAGTTAGAAAAAATTCTTGCAAAGTACCACACTATGGGTGAAGAAATCGATAAAATTTACGTACAGTTAAAGCAGTATGAAGTAGAAATCAAGGAGTCTAATAAGAACCTTGAAAATATGTTCCAGACAAATGTGAATTATTACAATCAATTAGTAAAATATATTTTGGCTGGTGAACAGGGAATCCGTGAAATTGAAGCATATATTGCACAACGACGTCAGGATTTCGAAAACACCGGGGACAATTCCATCCAGTTTGAACTGACTACCTTGGAGCAGGCAAAACTAATGTTGGAGCAGAGAACCCAGGACCTGCGTATTGCAGAAAATGTAGCATTGCAGTCTATTCCAATGATTAAAACCATGGAATTTAGTAATATGAATCTGGTGAGAAAAATCAATTCAGCATTTATTATCACATTGCCGGTGTTTAAACAGGCATTGTCACAGGCGATTTTATTAAAGCGCCAGAAAATTCAGGCAGAAGCGATGGCAGCATTGGATGAAAAGACAAATGAAATGTTAATTAAGAATGCCCAGAATACTGTGGCAACTTCGAAATTAACTACACAACTGGCTTCTGGAAGTTCTATTAAGATAGAAACTTTGGAAACAACTTGGAGAACTATTGTGAGTGGTATTGAAGAAACTAAGGCAATTCAAGAACAGGCAAGAAGACAGAGGGAAGAAGATCAGGTACGCTTAAATCAGATAAAAAGCGAATTTGATAAAATGTTTCATGCATAATAATTATTAAGGAGGAAAAGAAATGCCAGTAAATTTGACAAAAGGACAAAAAGTAGATTTAACAAAGGGGAAACCATCTTTAAAGAAGCTTATGGTAGGCTTAGGATGGGATGTAAACCGTTATGACGGAGGTAACGATTTCGACTTAGATGCAGCAGCATTTATGCTTGGTGCAGATGGAAAAGTGCTTTCTGATGCGGAATTCGTATTTTATGGAAATTTAAAACATGCCAGCGAGGCAGTAGAACATATGGGAGATAACTTAACCGGAGAAGGTGACGGTGATGACGAACAGATTATGGTAGACTTATCCAAAGTACCTGCTAACGTAGAAAAAATCGCATTTACCGTAACCATTTACGAAGCAGAACAGAGAAGACAGAACTTCGGTCAGGTATCTAATTCCTTTATCCGTATTGTGGATGAAGTAAA
The DNA here is from genome assembly GCA_964450185.1 of uncultured Lachnospiraceae bacterium. Classification (GTDB taxonomy): domain Bacteria; phylum Bacillota; class Clostridia; order Lachnospirales; family Lachnospiraceae; genus RUG11237. The sequence continues at coordinate 19,191 of CAYVCL010000027.1, forward strand.
CAACGAAGAATTAATTCGTTATGACTTAGGAGAAGATTTCTCCATTGAAACAGCAGTAGTTGTAGGTGAATTGTACAGACATAACGGCGAATGGAAATTCAACGCTATCGGTAGCGGATTCCAGGGCGGTCTGGCAGCACTTTGTAGAAATTACGGTGTAAACGTAGGTTAAGGAGGACAAAATGGGCGTTTGTTTACAGAAAGGTCAGAAAGTAAGTCTGACAAAAGATAATGCAGGTTTGGCAAAAATTATTGTTGGTATTGGCTGGGATATTAACCAGTTTGATACAGGCGGAGATTTCGACTTGGATTCCGCAGCCTTTCTTGTAGGGGAGAATGGAAAAGTTACAAAACAGGAAGATTTCATTTTCTTTGGGAATTTGAAGCATCCAAGCGGGGCAGTTGAGCATCAGGGTGACAACCGCACCGGTGCCGGAGAAGGTGATGATGAAATTATCCGAATCGATTTATCCAAAGTGCCGGCAGATATTCAGAAAATCGTATTCACTGTAACCATTTACGAAGCAGAAAACAGAAGACAGAATTTCGGTCAGGTAAATAATGCTTTTGTAAGAATTGTTGATGAAGCAAAAAATGAAGAAATGCTTCGCTATGATTTGGGAGAAGATTTCTCCATTGAAACTGCAGCAGTATTTGGTGAATTATATAAACATAACAATGAATGGAAATTTAACGCTATCGGAAGCGGCTACCAGGGTGGTCTGGCAGCACTTTGCAACAGCTATGGCGTAGATGTAGATTAATATGAGGGAGAGAAAATCATGGCAGTAAGTTTACAAAAAGGACAAAAAGTAAGTTTAACAAAAGACAACGCAGGACTGAATAAAATTGTAGTAGGTCTTGGATGGGATGAAGCAAAACGTTCTAAGGGATTGTTTTCCTTCAAAGCACAGCAGGCGATTGACTGTGATGCTTCCGTAATTATGTTAAGTAATGGAAAATTAGCAGCACCAAAGGAAGATGTGGTATTCTTTGGAAACTTAAGACATAAAAGTGGTTCCGTACAGCATATGGGAGATAACTTAACTGGTGCCGGTGATGGCGATGACGAACAGATTGTGGTTGATTTGGCAACTGTACCAAGTCAGTACGACCGCATTGTGATTGTAGTAAATATTTATCAGGCAGTGGCAAGACATCAGCACTTCGGTATGATTGAAAATGCATTCTGTCGTGTGGTAGATGCAAGAAACAATCAGGAGCTTTGCAGATACAACTTAACAGAAAATTACAATGGTATGACTTCCATGATTTTCGGCGAAGTATATCGCAGAGATAATGAATGGAAATTCAATGCTATTGGTCAGGGAACTACAGACCCGGGACTTGGTGAATTGATTAAAATGTATGTATAGGTAACAGACATAAAGGCAGATGGGCAGTCGCAAAAGGATGTGGCTGCCCATCCTTTGGGTTGCAGTGCATCCGAAAGGAGCTGCCAGTGGCAGGTTCTGTAGGTAAGAAAGGAATCAACATGATTTATTTTTGTTCGGATTTAGATAATACGCTGATATATTCCTATCGACGTGATATTGGCGATGAAAAGATATTGGTAGAAACCAAAGAAGACAAAGAACTTTCTTATATGAGCAAAGTTTCTTATGAGTTATTGCAGGAAGTTACAAAGAAAATGGAACTGGTTCCGCTAACTACCCGTTCCTTAGAACAATACAAAAGAATTAACTTTGGCAGTCAAGTGAAAATAAAATACGCATTGGTAGCGAACGGTGGAATTTTGTTGGAAGATAATAAAATCAACGAAGCCTGGTTTCGTACTTCTAAAGAGTTGATAAGATCTTGTGAAGAAGAAATGGAAAAAGGGATTCAGCTATTGAAAAAAGATAAAAACGTCTGCTTTGAGATAAGAAAAGTAGATGAAATGTGTGTGTTTACCAAAAGCGATAATGTGGAAGAAACCATACAGCGTTTAAAAGAAGAATTAAACGAAGAAACCGTATATATCAGTGCGGTGGGAGTAAAGGTCTATATTTTCCCGAAAGTGTTGGATAAAGGAAATGCTTTAAAACGTTTTCGCGATTATGTGGGAAAAGAACATCACTTTGTTTCTGCCGGTGACAGTTGTTTTGATGTGCCTATGCTGTTGGCAGCAGACACATCCTTTTGTCCAAACAGTCTGGAAGTGCCGGAAAATAGCCATATCACAAAGCTGGAAGAAAAAGGATTTTCCGATGAAATGCTGCAAAGAGTGCTAAACCTGAATATTTAAAGGTGGAAGAAGGAGAAAGTCATGGAATACAGTTACCCTGAATATTATAAAAAATTTCAATGCATTGCCGAAAAATGTGAAAATACCTGTTGCGCAGGCTGGGGCATTGCCATTGACGATAAAACACTGGAAAAATATAAAAATTGTAAAGGAAGTTTCGGAAATCGCTTACATAATTCCATTGACTGGAAGGAACAGTCTTTTGAACAGATAGATAAAAGATGTGCTTTCTTAAATGAGCAAAATCTTTGCGACATTTACAGTGAAGTGGGAAAAGATATGCTTTGCAAAACCTGCAAAAGATACCCAAGGCATATTGAAGAATTTGAAAATTTGCGAGAAGTATCCTTATCCCTATCTTGCCCCGAAGTGGCAAGAATTATATTAGGCCGCAAGGAAAAAACGAGATTTTTAACTTCCTTCCGGGAAACAAAAGAGGAAGAATATGAGGAATTTGATTTCTTTTTATTTACCAAACTGCAGGAAGTAAGGGATTTCTTAATGGAAGTTGTGCAAAGGGAAGAATTGTCCCTAGAATACCGGATGTCTTTTCTTGTGGCAGTATGCCACGATATTCAGGGAAGAATCTCCAGAGGAAAGCTTTTTGAAATCGATGATTTGCTGGAACGCTACAGCAAAGAAACTTTCCAAAGACAGGCTGAGAAGAAGTTTGCAGAATACATGGGTTGTCCGCTGGAAAGTTTTGAGGCAAAGAAAAAGATTTACAGAAACCTATATGAACTGGAAGTTTTAGACGAAAACTGGACAAAGCGTCTGAAAGCCTATGAAGAACTTTTATACAAAGAGGGTGAAGAAGCTTACCATAAAAGCAGACAGGAGTTTCGAACCTATTATAAGGCGCAGGAATACCAATATACCCAGATACTGGTGTATTTCTTGTTTGGATATTTCAGCGGAGCAGTGTATGATGAGAATGCTTATGACAAGGTGCGATTTGCCGTGGTAAATACACTGTTAATTCAGGAAATGGATACTGCATTGTGGATAAGCAACGGTAAGAAACTGGACTTTGGTGGACAAGTGGATTTGGTGCATCGTTTTGCTCGTGAGATGGAACACTCCGACCCTAATTTGGAGGAAATGGAAGTTATGATAAGTTATCAGGAAGAGTATTCTTTGGAAAATCTGCTTTACTGTATTTGGAATTAAAAGAGCCTGAAAGTACTGATTTTACGGGAATTCTCCTGCCCGGAGAGTGACAAAATGTAAGGTTTTGAGTATACTTTGGGAAAGGGTGAGAGGAGAAAAGAAGATGAATCAGGAAGCATTTGGAACATTTATCCGTACTTTACGGAAAGAAAAGAATTTGACCCAGAAGGAACTGGGAAGTATGTTGCATCTGACGGACAAGGCAATTTCTAAATGGGAACGGGGACAGACGTTGCCGGATATCACCATGATAGAAAAAATTGCAGAGGTGTTAGACGTGACTACCTTAGAATTGATGCAGGGAAAACGCATCGAAGAACAAAAAATTGCCAAAGAAGAAGTGGAAAATGTTCTTCATGAAACAATGCAGCAGGCAGATATCCAGACAAAACGTGTGGAAAAACATACAAAATGGAAGATGTTGTGTGTATTTCTTTGTGTTTTGGGATTCTTGTGGGCAGGCAGGGAAGTGGCTAATAAGTTGTTGGATATGTGGTGTGCCAGTGTGGAAACAGATGCTCACAAGTGTGAGATTGTACCTGTTTATGGAGAGAGTACAGGCGAGGCATACTATATATACAGAAAACGGATAAAGGGAAATCCTTATTTGTGGAATTATTATGTGGCGTGTGTGGATGAACAGGGAAACAGTACGGATATACTGCTTTTGCAAGAACGAGGAATGGATTTGGACAGGGCGCCAAAGTTAATTCAAAGTAAAGAAGCATTGTACATATTGTTTGAGGGCTTGGATAACGAAGATTTGATGGAACGTTTATACGATGGAGTAGTTGGTGCAGACCCACAGGGATTTCTGCCCCGTCTGTATCGATATGATTTGAAAACAAAAGAGGTAAAAGAAATAGAAATCAAAAAGGATACAACAACCATGCTTACCGATGCCTTTTCTTATCAGGGAAAAGACGTATATATGGCACAGCGTTTTAAAGGGATTTTTGGAGGTTTGCATTTAGGCTTTTATATGGGCGGTAAGACCTATATGAGTTTTGGGAAAACTTATGAAAATTTGTTTGGTGACGGCGGTTTAAAATCTACCGGATGCGTGGCGGAGGATACCTATTATGTGCTGGCACAGAAAGGGATTTATGCTATTGACTTATCTAATAAAAAGGGAAAATACATCATAACAAAGGATTTTTCCAAGTGCTATCGCAGTGAGGTGAAATTGCTGGAACTGGGAAAAGAAAAGGTCTTTGCAGTAGCCGCTTCTTACGTTAAGGAATGTGACCAATTTAACAACCCCAAAACCATGACCACAGAAGTGGTGCTGTATAATCAGTCTTGGGAAGAAATCGGAAAGATTACAGCTCCAGTCAGTATATCCCAGATAGAGTGGGGGAAAGAAGGAGCAGTTATTTCTGGATGGGAAGATGGCGGTCACGTAAGTTATTTCATAAACTGTAAGGAGCAGAAAGCGCAGAAACTTACAGAAGTAGACGTTGCACCAGTAAGAAACGGATACCATCTGGATGAACTGGAGATTAGCTCAAATCAATGGGTATATGTGCCAAGCGTTGGAACATATTATTACTTAAATGGCGAAGACACCTATGCTTTGAAAGAAAAATAGATAACAAAATGCAGACTATCATGTACTATAGTCTGCATTTTGTTATTTCATATCATTGGTATACACACGCATTTCTCGTCCTTTTGCGGTGAAATTTACATTTCTTCGTTCAGACACTAACTTTTCCTTGATACCATTGATAATAACCGTAGTTCCGGCATTTACCAGTCCGGTAACAATGACGGTGCCGTCGATGGAACGTTCTCTGATATCAATTAATTCCTCACGCTTCGTAGTCATTTCTTTTACCTTTGCCTGATAAGTGATTTTGTCACGAAAAGCTTTGGCTTTGGCATCTGCCAATTCTGGATCAGGCTTGTTTTTTAATTGGGCAGTGAGCCTTGCGATGGAACGTTCAGCATCCAAAAGATTATCCTTGGCATCTGCCAGTTCTTCATCAAACAAAGCAATGATTTCTTTGAATTCTTTTTCAAATCCCACAATAAGCTTGGTCTTGACGCCAACCCTGTTTCCTAAGGAAAAAGCAGTGATTTTTTCTACGGCTTTGGTGGAGCCGCCAATGATACTGCCGCGGTTTCCGGAAACAATGATTTCAGCACCGGATTCAATAGTACAGTTTAAAAGTGCATTTGCGGTTACATTCCCACCTGCATTTACCACGGTCTGCTCTAAGAATTTTGCCATCACCTGTCCTTTGGCAGTGATAGTACCGGTACCGGAACCTTGCATCCCGTTTTTTAAAATTACATTTTTGCCGGCGTAGAGATTGGCAATTTCCACATGTCCGTTTACTGTAATATTTCCGGTAGCTCGAATGGTAGTGTTGGCAAATACATTTCCCTTAACCAGTACATCGCCATTAAAATGGATATCGCCGGTGGCATTGTCCACATTTCCTTCTATAATATAAATTGGTGTGATGGAAAGCTGATGCTCCTTTTCAGAGTAGGAAATCTTTCCTTCTGTGGCAGCATAATATTCTTGTCCATCCTGTGTAATCACAAAGCCCTTACCCTTTAAAGGGGCTAAATCCTTTGCCACTTCAATGGGAGTTGTGTTTCCGAAAATATCCGTTCCATCAGTGGCAGGAATGGCATTATGGTATGTGGCTAATAATTGACCGGTTTCTGCCAAAGCAATTTTTCCCAGTTTGTTATAGTCTACAGAGCCATCCGGAAGAATGATAGGTTTTGTTTCCGGTGTGGTGTTAAAATGAAATTCAAAATAGCCGTCGGTTCCTTTGGCGGCGGATGTGCCACGGGCAATAATGATTTCTTCGTAATACTGCCGTTCCTCAATCATCTTTCGAATGGTTTTTTCACGAATACCGTATACAATGCCGTTTTCGTTTAAATACTGCAGGATTTCTTCATAAGTGTAATCCCCATCAGACTTTCCATACAGCATCAGATAAGCAGTCATGGCATCTTCAGCAATATCTATCGTACAATTTAGTTTTTCTCTATCGGAATGACGTCCGGTAGGTAAATGGGAAGAAGTATCAGAGCTACGTGCTGCCTGCGCTTTCTCAGAAGAAATATCTTCTGAAATCTCATTTGGAAAGTCATTTCCGTTTCCGCGACGCACGCGAATTCGGTCGTCCACTTCCTGCATAGTTGCTTTAAAAAGTTCATCTTCGTAGTTCATACCCATTTCTCACCTCTCATGTTGCTTTTATTTCATATACTAATTTATTTTAACACAGATAAAGAAGTATGAAAAGGGCAGAAAAACTTTGAAAAGTGGTAGAAAACGAAAGTAAATGTTGTCACAATGACTAAAAAGTGATAAATTATTAATAGATAATTGTCGAAATGCACAAAAGTGAAAGGAGAAAGGGTATGAAAAATAATGGGGTAAAAAAATTGTTGGGTGCATTATTAAGTGTTTCTCTTGTAGCAGGAAATATGGCAGATTTTCAGGCGTATGCAAAGGAAGAAGCAGCCATCGGCGAAGTGGTAGAGGAAATGAAAGAGCCGTCAGGAGGGGTGGAACCGGCAGAAATTCACTTGATTTCGGAAGAAGAAGCAAAGGAATTGCAAGAAGCCTTTGCCGAGCGCGAGGCGGAGGGCGAGTATGCAGAGCCGGAAATTAATTCTGGTTACATTTCTACATATGGCTATAATACTTTGGAAACTACACAACAGCAGGCATGTTATAGCGAGCTGAAAACAGCAGCATACAATTTTCATCAGCAGTATACAGAACCGGTGGAGAAGACAAATAGTAGTGGTACTTATTATATTTGGGATGATTTTAATTTGACTCAATATAATTTCACGGACAGTGTAGAGGTTCAACAGGTTTTGTTTGCATTAGAGGCAGATTGTCCGGAATTGTTTTGGCTGACGGGAAACTTTAGCTGGAGTATTAATCCCCAAGGAGTAATCACATATTTGTATCCGGCAATTTCAGAAGATTATGTGACCGTTGATTCACGAAAAGCTGCACAGGAAACGATTGAACAGGGAATAGTTCCTTATTTGGAAACAATCGATGGGGCGAAAGCGGAAGGGAAAAGTGATATGCAGTTGGAATTACTGATTCACGATATGATTATTGAAGCAATCGATTATGCTTATGATTCCAACGGTCAGCCACAGGATGCAGGATACGCCCATTGTATTGAAGGAGTTTTTGGAGGCACAGGGGCAGTGTGTGAAGGATATGCAAAAGCATTTCAAATATTGGCAAATTACGCAGGCTTGGAAAGTATTTATGCAGTAGGTTATGGAGATGGCGGTGGTCATGCGTGGAATCTGATTTGTCTGGACGAAGAATGGTACAATCTGGATATTACTTGGGATGATGTGGCCAGCAGTGAATATGTGGATGGTGTCCGTTATCTTTATTATAATTGTAATACCTCAACTTTTGGTGCTCATGAATACGTTTCTTCCGTGTTCCCGGGAATGTATCAGGTGCCGGAAACATCAGCGGATGTTTATAATTATTATATATATTATGATTTATATGTAACAGAAAAAGATGTGACAGATGAGGATGCCTTTGCTGTATTTATGGAGAATGCAATCAGTCGCTGTGAAGAAAGGGAAGATTATTTATTGCAGTTGTATAGTGCAGACAGTACAGTGCATGAGTTATTGCTGGATATGATAAAAAACAATGCATGTAGTGTGTTGGCAGAGGTAAGTGACGAACAGAAGGTATATAAAAATCAGGGAAGTTTTGTACATTCAACCAAGGGCGGATATGTGGTGTATTATCCAATGGCATGTATTTATGCAGACAGCTATGAAGTGGCTTACAGTGAAGATGGAGCACAGTTAGCACTGCATGTGGTAAAAGGAAGAAATGAGATTCCACAGGAAGGAAATTATACGGTTTCCTATAGTGGCAACGACCAGCCGGGAAATGCACAGACAACGGTGAGTGGTGTTGGAGATTATGAATACTTGGGCACCTCGGTATTGGAATTTTCAGTACTGAATGAAGATGAGATTGTTGTAACTCCGACGGTGACACCAGCTGTAACGGTTACTCAAGAACCGGTGAATACTCCGATACCAACAACTACAGTAATTGTGACAGAACAGCCAACTACAACGCCGGAACCAACGAAAACAGAGGAAGTGAGCGTAACACCAGAGCCAGAGCTAACATCCATTCCAAGTGTGACACCGGAATTACAGACAACACCGAACCCAAGCGTAACGGCAGAGCCGGACATAACATCAACACCGGAGGTGACATCTAATCCGGAAGTAACATCTCAACCGGAAGTAACATCACAACCGGATATAACATCTGCACCGGGTGTAACAACGCAGCCAGAAACTACAACTGCACCGGAGGTGACATCCGAACCGGATATCACAACGATGCCAAGCACAACACCGAACCCGGAAACCACAGACACACCAGACGTAACATCCGAACCGGATATTACAACGATACCGAGTGCAACGCCAGAACCAGAAACCACATCCGTACCGGTGGTAACGTTAATGCCTACAGAAACAGTGGTGTCTGCAACCCCAGAACCACCACAGCCAACATCGGTAGAAGTTGTGAAACCATCTCAGGTAACAGGATTGAAATTTGTATCTGCTACCAATGCAAAGGTGACAGTATCTTTTGGAAAACAGCAGGGAGTATCTGGCTATGAAATAGTTCTGATGAAAGGAAACCGTCAGGTAAAGAGTGGGGTTACAACAAAGAACAAATATACCTTCCAAAAGCTTTCTGCCGGTACAGATTACAAAGTGAAGGTAAGAGCCTTTGTGGAAAACTCAAATCAGAGAACATATGGTAACTACTCCAAGACAATAAAGGTGGCAACGGCAACAAAAGCACCAGCCATCCGTCAGGTAAAACGGAAAAACAATCAGGCAATAGTACAATGGAAGAAAGTGAAAAACGCCAATGGTTATGAAATCTATATGTCTGGTAAAAAGAGCAGTGGTTACAAGAAAATTGCAACGATAACGAAAGGGACAACCGTAAAATATACAAAGAAAAAGCTGAACCCGGAAAAAACATATTATTTCAAAATGAGAACGTATCGAAAAGTGGGAGGTAAGAAGGTATATAGTTCTTATAGTAAGGTTGTGAAGGGGAAATAGGGTAGGTGATGTGACAGTTTAACGGTACTGGTTTCACGGACGCTCATAGGTAATACAAATTCTTCTCATTCAGGCTGAGGCAACGCTACTGAAAACTAACTGTTAACTACGACTAAGCCACTCCGGAGAGCCGTCGTGTCTAAGTCTTCGTAAACAGTGGATTTTTCATTCGCTAAGAACGCTTCTTGAATCGCCTGTCTGAGAAGAATTTGTATTACCTATGAGCTGTTTGTTGAAAACATTATGTTGAACTGATACGATACTGCGAAAAAAGTATCGCCCAACCCTTGCAAGTAAAAGTGGGAGGAGGTAAAATAGACAGTAATTATAAGGTGGAAAGGAGAACAACCATGAACGAAAAGATAAGTGAAGAAGATATTGAAAATGTAGTTGCTTTGATAGACCAGTATGCTTTAAAAGGAGATGGACGTATCAAAATTCAGGTTTCTGATGAGATGGCACCGGGTACTTCTGAACGTCAGTACCATCATGGCAGATGTGATGTGGGCAGTCCGTGGGCAAAAGGAAAGGCATTTGATGTATTAGAAGATGAAATGAAAATTGAAGATGTAACTCCACCAAAACGGAGATAAGAGAGTAGATACGAGGAAGAAAATATGAGTGTTTGCGAAACATGTGCAAATTTTTGCTATGATGAAGATTATGAGTGCTATGTATGCGAAGTAAATCTGGACGAGGATGATATGGTTCGATTTCTTCAGGGAAATACAAGTCAGTGTGCTTATTATAGAAATGGTGATGAATACAGCGTAGTGCGAAAACAGATGTAACAAAGGCAGGTGAAGAAATTGAAGGCAGTAAATGACAAAGAAGCAGTGATATTTGATATGGACGGCGTGATTTTTGATTCTGAAACACTGGTATTTCACTGCTGGAATGTTGTGGCTGAAAAATATGGAATCAAAAATGTAGAAGAAGCCTGCAGAGAGTGCCTTGGTATCAATGCAGTAGAAACAAAAGAACGTTTTTTGAAACGCTATGGAGAGGATTTTCCATACGATGAATACAAACGGGAAATGTCAGAAATGTTTCACAAAACAGCAGCAAATGGTGGTTTAGAAGTGAAGCCGGGAGTGCGAGAGTTACTAACATTTTTAAAAGAGCATCATTACAAGATTGCTTTGGCATCCTCCACCAGAAAAGCAGTGGTGGAATCACAGCTTACCGCAGCTGGAATTATAGATTATTTTGATGAAATTATTTGCGGTGACATGGTAAAGAAAAGCAAGCCGGAGCCGGATATTTATTTGACAGCGGCAGAGAAGATAAAAGTATCTCCGGATAAATGCTATGCAGTGGAGGATTCCTATAATGGAATACGTTCTGCTTACCGAGCCGGAATGGATGTAATTATGGTGCCGGATATGTTGCCTGCAAACGAAGAAATGGAGGAAATTTGTTGCAATATTCTGGATTCTTTGTTTCAGGTGATAGATTTACTGCAGGAAAAATAGTGGATTATCAATGGTGATATTGGGAAGGATTGGTAATAGATATGAAAATTTCAACCAAAGGAAGATATGCTCTTAGAATGATGCTGGAGCTGGCACAGAATCAGGAAAACAAGCCAGTGCCGATAAAGGAAATTTCAGCAAAACAGAATATATCAGATAAATACTTAGAACAGATTATTGCCGTATTAAATAAGGCTGGTTATGTAAAAAGTGTTCGAGGACCACAAGGCGGCTATAAATTGATGAAATCTCCGAAAGACTATACAGTGGGAATGATTCTAAGACTAACCGAAGGAAGTCTGGCTCCGGTGGAGTGTCTGGAATTTGAAGAAAATACATGTCCAAGAAAAGACGGCTGTGTTACTTTGAAAGTATGGGAGAAAATAGATCAGGCAGTGAAAGATGTGGTAGATAATATTACATTGGATGATTTACTGCAGTGGAGCACAGATATGTCAGATCATTATTCTATTTAATTCCAGTGTAATTTAACGAAAAGTGCAAAAAATATAATAGATGAAATTATGCTATAGGAGGTTTGAAATGTGACAGAGCATAATGAACAGTATGTTAAAATGACCCAGGAGCCGGTGTCAAAATTAATTTTGTCATTGTCCGGTCCCACCATTTTAAGCATGCTGGTAACATCTATTTATAATATGGCAGACACTTATTTTGTGTCAAAAATTGGAACCAGTGCATCAGGAGCCATTGGTGTAGTATTGTCTGTTATGGCGATGCTTCAGGCGGTGGGATTTACCATTGGCATGGGCAGTGCAAGTCAGGTTTCGATTTTCCTCGGGGAAGAAAAGAAGGAACAGGCAGATGAGTATGCAGTCAGCGCTATCCTTATGTCGGCAGTGATTGGGATTATTTTTATGGCTGCAGGCTTGTACTGGAAAACGCCGCTTATGGAAATGTTGGGTTCCACCCCGACCATTTTGCCTTATGCAATCACATACAGCACCTATATTTTTATTGCCTCCCCTTTTATGTGCACTTCTTTTGTGCTGAATAATCTGTTGCGGGCAGAGGGAAAGGCGAAACTTGCCATGATAGGAATATTGTTAGGCGGTGTGCTGAATGTGTTTTTGGCTCCGGTATTGATTTTTGGATGTTCCCTTGGAATCGGGGGAGCAGGAATTTCCACAGCGGTGGGACAGATATTAAGCTGTGGTATATTGTTGTACTGGTTTTTAGCAAAGAAAACCACCATTACTTTTTCCTTGGGTAAATTGGCAAAACGACCGAAAACTTATATAGAAATATTAAAAAATGGTATTCCGTCATTTTTCAGGCAGGGACTTGCCAGTGTAGCCACTGTGCTGGTAAATCAAGCAGCGGCAGAATATTCCGATGCAGTGGTAGCAGGAATGTCTATTGTAAACAGAATATTTTTATTTTTGTTTTCCATTGTCATTGGGTTTGTGCAAGGGTATAATCCTGTAGTGGGATATAATTATGGGGCAGAAAAAAAGCGAAGAGTAAAGAAAGCATTTATATTTACTTTTTGGGTAGGTACCATTGGAATGAGCATATTAGGCGTGGGTACCTATTTGTTTGCAGAAGATATGATAAGCTGGTTTCTTGGACAAGACAGGGAAGCGGTGGTGATTGGAACAGAGGCATTGCGTTATCAGTGTTTTGCATTGCCGTTAATTACCATTACTGTGTTGTGTAATATGACGTATCAGGCTATGGGAAGACCGTTTAGTTCCACCTTTATGGCATCTTGTCGTCAGGGGATATTCTTTCTTCCTGCAATTTATCTATTACCTCAAATGTTTGGGGTAAAGGGAATTGAACTTGCCCAGCCAGTGGCAGATATTGTGACAGCACTTTGCTGTCTGCCGTTTTTGTTTTACTTTTTCAAACTGATAAAGAGAAGATAAAGGATAGAGGCATATGAAGAAAAAATGGGTAACGAAATTTTGCGGTGTAATATTGGCGTTTGCCTGTATTGTCAGCAGTTGCCCGTACATCTATGTATTTGCAGAAGAAAACAGTGGGGAAATAAATGAAAATGTAGTATTTTTGGAAGAAGAAGCAACAGAACCTCAGGGCGCTATTGTTCCGGATGAAGCTATCCCTCTTTCAGAAGAAGAGGCTCAGGAAATTCATGAGAGTTTTCAGGAAATGCAGGGGGTGGAATGTTATTCTGTTCCGTCTGTAAATAGTTCATTTGTTTCAAACTACGGTTATAATATGTTGACCACATCTCAGGAGCAGTCCTGCTATGGGGAAATAAAGACAAAAGCGTACCAGTTTCATGAGCAACAGTCGGAAGCTGTTTTAAAACAGAGCAAGGATTCTTCTGGAAATGTGGTTAGCGAATATTATATCTGGGCAGAGTTTTTTGTCAGTGAGTATGGTTTGACCTTGAGTCAGGTGCAAAAAATAATGTTTGCAGTGGAAGCGGATTGTCCGGAACTTTTCTGGTTTAGTGGAAGTTTTGGCTATGCTTATAATTCGGATAATATTGTAACGAAAATATATCCAAAGGTGGAAGCGGATTATATGGAAGTTGATGTCCGTAAAGAAACCCAAAGTAATATTGAAGCAGGAATGCAGCCATATTTGACAGCCATAGATCAGGCGAAAGCACGAGGTGTGGATGATATGGAAATGGAATTACTCATTCACGATATGATTTTAGAAGCAGTGGATTATGAATATATTCCGGGAACAACTACGCCTCAAAGTGCGGCATATGCTCACAGCATAGTGGGTTTGTTTGAAAATGAGGGCGTAGTTTGTGAAGGTTATGCAAAGGGCTTTCAGCTATTGATGATATATGCGGGGATTGACACCATTTATGCAGTGGGTTATGGAAATGGTGGCGGACACGCCTGGAATCTGGTTTGCTTGGATGGTGAGTGGTACAATATTGATATTACTTGGAATGATGCCGGCAATGAGATAACATATCATGACGGAATCCGTTACCGTTATTATAACTGCAGTAGCGATTTTTTCGGAAATCATGTGTATATGCCTAGTGTGTTTAAAGGAATGTATGAAGTACCGGAAACCAGCACAGATAGTCTTAATTACTACCATTATTATGGGCTTTATGTCACATCGGAGGAAGTGGCTGGCGAAACAGCTTTTGTGAATTTTATGACAAATGCAGTGCAAAAGGCGGCAGACAGAGGAGATTATTTATTGCAGCTTGCATTCGACTCTGTTGACACGAGAAATACTTTTAAAGAATGTATGGAAGAATACAAAGACGAATTTTTAGCAGCCGTCAATGACGGCCAGAATGTATACAAAATAGCCGGCAGCAGCACATACATATCAGGAAGTCCATATAATGTATATTTTCCAATGGCGAGAATATATGCAGATACATATGAAGTGGAAGACAATGGTGCAGAAGTAGAACTTGCATTTCATATCATAAAAGGCCGTAGAGAAGTAGCGCAGGAAGAAAATTATCAGATAAGCTATCTGGATAATGACAAGATAGGAGAGGCAAAAGCTATTGTAACCGGTTTGGGTACGTACGAATTTCTTGGCGAAAATGAATTTGCGTTTTATATTATCCCGAAGGTAGAAGTTACTGTGACTCCGGAACCAACGGCAACGCCGATACCTACAGAAGAGCCGTTGAACCTTGTGGAGAAAGTATCCGGCTTGAAGTTAGTTTCTGCTAACGCAAACTCTGTAAATATCCGTTTTACAAAACAGTCTTCCGCTAAGGGATATGAAGTGGTATTATATCAGGGAAACAAAGAAAAGCGGAGAGTACTTATCACAAAGAATATCTGCAAGCTGAAAAATCTTTCAGCTGCAACAGATTACAAAGTAAAAGTACGAGCTTATACGCAAAACGGCGATGAAGTAATTTATGGAGCATATTCCAGCCCATTATCTGTAGGCACGGCTACCAAAGCCCCTGTGATTACAGCTATAAAGAAAGGGGAAAAACAGGCGGTAGTACAGTGGAAGAAAGTAAAAAAAGCTTCCGGGTATGAAATATACATGTCCAGCAAAAAGAACAGCGGATATAAAAAGAAGGCAACAGTGAAAAAGGCATCTACCGTGAAATACACAAAAAAGAAACTGAAAGCCGGAAAGAAATATTATTTTAAAGTGAGAACTTACAGAACTGTAAATGGAAAGAAAATCTATAGTTCCTACAGCAAAGTGAAATCTACGAAACTATAAAATACGGAAAGGAAATTATTCGAATGATTAACTTATTTTTTCAAAATGCAGATGCAAAATTAATTGCATTTTTGGGAATCATGGCAGCTTTTATTGGCACCTGTTTTTCCATGCACAAATTTTCAGGGTTATTGCCAAAAGATGCAGGAAGGGAGTTTGCCCACAACGGGAAATTGTCTGCAGGTAAGCCAAGAGGAGCAGGTTTTCTGTTTGTTATTGTGTTTCTGCTTTCAGCGCTTATCTTTGGCGAATTAAGCACAGAAATTATTGTGTATTTAATTCTTGTGGCAGCAGCCATGCTTACAGGTTTTCTGGATGACTGCTCCAAAGCACCATGGGGCGAATATAAAAAAGGCTTGCTGGATTTGATTATTGCAGTTATGGTAGCAATTACCTTTTTACGTTTTAACACAAATGTTATCTATATAGAATGTTTACAACAGAGCGTTGCCATACCAACGATAGTGTTTGGGATTTTGGTTGTAATTTTGGTCTGGACATCCATTAATGTTACAAACTGTTCTGATGGTGTAGATGGACTTTCCGGAACGTTGTCCATTATTACATTAATGACAATCTTTATTATAGGAAATATCAAAGGGGTAGATGATGTGCATACATATCTTATCCTGCTGTTCTGTATTTGTATTTTGGGATATTTATGGTACAACGCAACTCCAAGTATGCTTATGATGGGTGATGCAGGCTCTAGAGCCATG
>CAYVCL010000028.1:0-34819 GCA_964450185.1 uncultured Lachnospiraceae bacterium
GCTCCACCCTGTAAGAACAATACTTTGTAATTATCAGGAATGTTCATTAATTCACGAAGATCTTTTTCTGCTGTCTGGATGATTTCTTCAAACGCTTTAGAACGATGACTCATTTCCATTACGGACATTCCTGTTCCGTTGTAGTCAAGCATTTCTGCTGCTGCTTCCTTTAATACTTCTTCTGGTAAAACTGCTGGTCCTGCTGAGAAATTATATACTCTGCTCATTTTTTATTTTCCTCCTAAATAATATGTATATTTTTGTTATTTCATGTCTGATTCGTCAAATACTTCTTCGATAGCTGCTCCTGCCGCTACCATTGGGAATACTTTATCGTCGCTATCGATAACACATTCTATCACAACCGGCCCGGTTGCCTGCAATGCTTTTTCGATTGCAGCATCTAATTCTTCCTTACTTGTTGCACGGTAAGCTTCACAGCCTAATCCTTCAGAAACTTTCACAAAATCCACTTTATCATTTAATACAGTATGTGAATAGCGTTCTTCGTAGAACAAAGTCTGCCACTGACGTACCATACCAAGTACATGGTTGTTCAATACAATCTGGATAATTGGAATATTGTATCTGGATGCGGTAGCCAATTCATTTAAATTCATACGGAAACATCCGTCACCGGCAATATTGATTACTGTCTTGTCCGGATTTCCAACCTTTGCTCCAATGCAAGCTCCCAAACCATAACCCATGGTTCCAAGACCACCGGATGAAAGGAAGGTACGTGGGGATGTATACTTATAATACTGTGCCGCCCACATCTGATGCTGTCCTACATCTGTAGTGATAATCGCATCACCCTTGGTTGCCTCGTAGAGTTTTTCAATTACATAAGGTCCGGTTAATGTTGCTTTGTTATAAGTTAATGGATATTTCTCCATCAAATCTTTGATATGATCTGTCCATTCCTTATTTTCATGCTGTTTCATACGGTCGCATAACTGTCTTAAAATCAGTTTTGCATCGCCAATCAGACTGGCATCTACCATAACATTTTTATTGATTTCTGCCGCATCTACATCAATTTGCACGATTTTTGCGTTTTTCGCGAATTTACTAACATTTCCGGTAACTCTGTCGCTGAATCTGGCACCAATTACCATCAGCAAATCACATTCTGTTACGCCATAGTTTGCGGTCTTTGTTCCATGCATACCAAGCATTCCGGTATACAAAGCATCGGTTCCATCAAATGCACCTTTGCCCATAAGGCTGTCGCAAACCGGTGCATCTAATTTTTTTGCAAATTCGTTTACTTCTTCTGCCGCACCGGAAATAATTGCACCGCCACCCACGAAAACATAGGGCTTTTTGGCATTGCTGATAAATTCTAATACCTTATCCATATCTTCTACGTTTGTTAAAGGCTTGCGTTCAATCACTTCTGGTGTTTCTTTTGTATATTCTGTGGTTCCACCTGTCACATCCTTGGTAATATCCACGAGAACAGGACCCGGTCTTCCGGTCTGTGCGATTTTAAATGCTTTGCGAATTGTCTTTGCCAAGTCATTGATATTTTTTACAATAAAATTGTGTTTTGTAATCGGCATGGTTACGCCTACAATATCAATTTCCTGAAAAGAATCTTTACCTAAAAGCGGAACTCCCACATTACAGGTGATTGCTACCATTGGAACGGAGTCCATATATGCTGTAGCAATTCCGGTAACCAGATTGGTGGCACCTGGGCCACTGGTAGCAAGGCACACGCCTACTTTTCCAGTGGAACGGGCATAACCATCTGCTGCATGGGATGCACCCTGTTCATGTGATGTCAGGATATGTTTGATTTCTTCATGTTTATATAATGCATCATAAATATTTAAAATTGCGCCGCCCGGATAACCAAAAACAGTATCCACGCCTTGCTCTTTCAAACATTCTACAACGATTTCTGAACCTGTTAACTGCATCTTCATCCCTCACTTTATTTTTTCGGTAACTCTAATACTGCTCCTCTGTTACCGGATGTAACTAATTCTGCATAGCGCTTTAAGTAACCTGTAGTAATCTTTGGTTCTCTTGGCTGCCATTTTGCACGTCTTGCTTCTAATTCTTCATCAGAAATTACAAAGTCAAGCTTGTTGTTTGGAATATCAATCTTAATGATATCTCCTTCTTCTATTAAAGCTATTGGTCCACCAACGGCTGCTTCCGGTGATACGTGACCGATGGATGCTCCTCTGGATGCTCCTGAGAAACGTCCGTCTGTAATTAAGGCTACAGAAGAACCAAGTCCCATACCTGCAATGGCTGAAGTAGGATTTAACATTTCTCTCATACCAGGGCCACCCTTTGGTCCTTCGTAACGGATTACTACAACATCACCTGCTACAATCTTACCGCCTTTGATTGCTGCAATCGCATCTTCTTCACAGTCGAATACTCTTGCTGGTCCTTCATGTACCATCATTTCAGGAACTACTGCAGAACGTTTTACTACACCTGAATCCGGTGCCAAGTTACCTTTTAATACTGCAATACCACCTGTTTCGCTGTATGGATTTTCGATTGGACGAATAACTTCCGGATTCTTGTTTACGCATCCTTCAATATTTTCTCCTACTGTCTTTCCTGTTACAGTCATGCAGTCTGTATGGAGAAGTCCTTTTTTATTTAATTCGTTCATAACAGCGTATACGCCGCCTGCTTCGTTTAATTCTTCAATATATGTATGACCTGCCGGTGCTAAATGACACAGGTTTGGTGTCTTAGCAGAAATTTCATTGGCAACATCTAAATCAATTTCAACACCTGCTTCATGAGCGATTGCCGGTAAATGAAGCATACTGTTTGTGGAACATCCCAATGCCATGTCTACCGCTAATGCATTCATAAACGCATCTTTTGTCATAATATCTCTTGGACGGATATTCTTTTCCAACATTTCCATAACTTTCATACCTGCCTGTTTTGCAAGACGGATACGTTCGGAATATACTGCAGGAATTGTTCCATTTCCTTTTAAGCCCATTCCAAGTACTTCTGTCAGACAGTTCATACTGTTTGCAGTGTACATACCGGAACAAGAACCACATGTAGGACATGCATTTTCTTCAAATTCCAATACATCTTCTTCTGTCATAGTACCTGCTGCGTAGGAACCTACTGCTTCAAACATACTGGATAAAGATGTTTTACATCCTTTTACTTTACCTGCAAGCATTGGACCACCGCTGACAAATACGGTTGGGATATTCAATCTTGCCGCTGCCATTAAGAGCCCCGGTACATTCTTATCACAGTTTGGAACCATTACAAGCGCATCAAACGCATGTGCCATTGCCATACATTCTGTGGAATCACAAATCAAATCTCTGGTTACTAAGGAATATTTCATTCCTGTGTGTCCCATTGCAATACCGTCACATACTGCGATTGCCGGGAACATAACCGGTGTACCACCTGCCATGGCAACTCCCATTTTTACTGCATTTACAATTTTATCTATATTCATGTGACCTGGAACAATTTCATTGTAAGAGCTGACAATACCAACCAACGGTCTGTTCATTTCTTCTTTTGTCATTCCCAGTGCGTTAAATAATGATCTGTGTGGAGCCTGCTGCATTCCCTTTGTTACTGCATCACTTCTCATTTTCCTCTCTCCTTTTCTGTTCTGTTTTAGATTCTTTCTACCAGTAAGTCACCCATCTTATCACAGCCTACTTTTTCGCAGCCTTCTGACATGATATCAACAGTTCTGTAACCATCTGCAAGCACTTTCTTTACTGCATCTTCAATGGCATCTGCTTCTGCTGACAAATCAAAAGAGTAACGAAGCATCATTGCTGCGGAAAGAATCGTTGCGATTGGGTTTGCAATGTTCTGTCCTGCGATATCCGGTGCAGAACCATGACTTGGTTCATATAAACCGAATTTTGTTTCATTTAAACTTGCTGAACTTAACATTCCGATAGAACCTGTTACCATACTTGCCTCATCAGAAAGAATATCACCAAACATATTTTCTGTCAAAATAACATCAAACTGTCTTGGGTCTTTTACAAGCTGCATAGCACAGTTGTCTACTAACATATGTTCATATGTAACTTCCGGATAATCCTTAGCTACTTCTTCTACCACTTTTCTCCAAAGTCTGGAAGAATCTAATACGTTTGCCTTGTCAACGCTGGTTACTTTCTTATTACGTTTCATGGCAATATCAAAACCGCGGATTGCGATTCTTCTGATTTCGTTTTCATCGTATGTAAGGGAATCGTATGCTTTCATCACACCGTCTTCTTCTACGGTTTTACGTTCACCAAAGTAAAGTCCTCCGGTTAACTCACGCATAATCACCATATCAAATCCATCTCCGATGATTTCATCTTTTAATGGGCACGCTCCCTTTAATTCTTTATATAATACGGCTGGTCTTACATTGGCAAATAAATTCAATGCTTTACGAATTTTTAACAGCCCTGCTTCCGGTCTTAATTCTGGTGGAAGTTTGTACCATGGGGAAGTTGTTGTATTTCCGCCAATGGAGCCCATAAGTACTGCATCACTGTTCTTTGCAGCCTCAATCGCTTCATCTGTCAACGGAACACCATGTACATTGATGGATGCTCCACCCATAAGAATTTCCGTATATTCAAATTTGTGTCCAAATTTTACTCCTACTGCATCTAAGACTTTCTTTGCTTCGTTTACTATTTCCGGACCAATTCCGTCGCCGGAAATAACGCCAACCTTATAATTCATGTTATCCATCCTTTCAGCTATATTTTTACTGTTCCTTTCAAATATGCTAAATTTTCATATAAAAAAGTATAAAATTCTACAGTTTAAGCCATACTTAATATAATATAACAAATGTTAAGACATTTCAATCATTATTTTTCAGAATGCAAGCTACCGTTTATAACTTTGTAATACTTCCATTACCTTTTCCCAACCAGTGTCTTCTATTGCATTTTTATATTCTTCCCTTACTTCTGCATTTGGAATAGATACTTCCCCATTTTTTATGTCATAAGCTAAATAGCCCAAATGAATAAGTAATGTCAAAATATCATCCTTACTTTTAAAAGAAACCATATTCTTCATATAAGGTACGAACTTCATCTTCTGTAAAACCTACATATTCTGCCAAATCATCTGACATCACCATAGTGAATTCATCAAAATTATTCAGTGCTGATTCTGTTCCGTATTTTTTTATTGGCAAAATCCCTGTCATATACGCCAGTTTCAAAAATTTCTTAGATGGTGCATCTTTAAATAATCCCCTTAATAATGTAATATATGCTTCCTGTGCCTTTACATCTGACTTGTCTTCCCGAAAAATAGCATCCCACTCATCAATAACAATAACGAATTTCACACCATAAACCTTATTAATTTTCGCTAACACTACTGAAAGCTTCCATTCTTCCTTATCAATTCCCTCTGAATAGGTTTCTTTCAATTCTTCCGTAACATGCTTTTGTATTTTTTCCACTGTTTCCAGTCCATTCGCAGACTGCCCTCTAAAATAATTTACGTCAATATGAATTACATCATATTTATTCATATGTTCTTCAAAATCAACACTTTTTCCAATTTTTAAAGATTGAAATATTTCTCTGGAATCACAGCTTTTATCATAATATGCAACAATCATTTCTGCGGTAATAGACTTTCCAAATCGTCTTGGTCTGCTAACGCACAAATACCTCTGTTCTGTATCACATACAGAATTTGTGTACTTTAACATTTCTGTTTTATCTATATAAACTTTTGAACGCACTACACTTTTAAATCCTTCATTTCCCGGATTAAAAAAAATTCCCATTGTCTTGCACTCCCTTTTACTGTTTACTCTAAGCTTTCTTACTAGTATAACACAAATAAATATAAAATTTGAAACTATTTTACATTTTATATAAGAACAAGCTCCGCAAATGCGGAAAACCCAACATTCACGGAGCTATATTCAATAAATCTTTATTACAATTTAATAGGTAAATAACTGTGCCCAATAATTAGTTCCTTTTGCATTCTGGTAATGACCTACACCGATTTTCGTAAAGTTACGATTCAAAATATTAGCTCTATGCCCTTCACTGTTCATCCAAGCTTCCATTACTGCTTCCGGTGAAGTCTGTCCCCATGCAATGTTTTCTCCTGCACCTCTATAAGTAATTCCCTGTTCTTTTAAAACAGTGCTGAAATTGCTTCCATTTGGTCTTGTGTGGGAGAAAGACTGCACAATTTCTTTTGCGCGGATAAGTGCTGCGCTTTCGATTGTTTTATCTAAAGTTACTTCATTTAGTCCTGCTTTTACTCTTTCTTTATTTACCAGTGCTACCACCTGTTCTGCAAAGGTTGCTTCTGTGGTATCTTCCGGTGCTACTGTCGGTGTCGCTGTTGGTACGTTTGTCGGCGTCACCGTTGGTGTGCTATCTTCTGTTTCCGGCACTCCTATACATGGGATATTAATATTCGGAATACAATAATTCCACTTACAATTTCCCAATTCTTTTTCTATCTGGGATAACAAATCCTCCAGATTGTTGTTACTGCAAAGGGTTCCCCCTATCACAATACAATTATCTTTTTGTAACTTTTCACATGCTGCGTTCTTTGCACTTGCCTGAATGGAAAGTGTAGAACCTGATGCGGCGATAACAGTTGCGGCGGTCAATGCAAATAATGTTAGTCTTCTCATTTTTTCCTCCTTACTGTTGAAATTATTCCGTAAGGCATGTTATGTACCTTGTTTGTTCCTAAAATAATTTCAAATCCATTGCATTTTTGTTACAAGGAGCATGGTATCATAACAACACGAGAAAAGATACCTGTAATATATGGTAATTCTCTTTTAGATATAGGATTTTCCTGACAAATACAAGAAAAGCTGTCCCAAAAATGACTTCCCATCATCTCTGAAACAGCTTATTTTTTACTCTCCGGAACCTGCTTTTTCCACCTGAACAATCGCATCTTTTTTCATTGGAATACGGCAGTTCTTGTTATTACCAAATTCTACAATTACAGTATCATCTGCAACATCAATTACAATTCCGTAAAATCCACTTGTTGTAAGCACGCTGTCACCGATAGCTAATTCAGCGAGCATTAAATTCACTCTTTTCTGTTCTTTTTTCTGTGGACGTATCATAAGAAGATACATACCACCTACAATAACAACAATATAAGCAACCATAATCCAGGTAAGGGATGTCCCATCCTGTGCGCCTAAAATCATCTGCATTATTTCTCCTCCTACTGCGCTGTATTTTTGTTTAAAACGCTCTGTTTTCTATTTTACACAACTACATAACGTAGTTCAAGTATTTTATTTTAATTTTATATTTACTTTTCGCCCTGTTCCATGCCTTCTAACTTATTTTTCTTATATTCGGCAAATCTTCCCTGCTCAATAGCATCTCTGATTTCTTCCATCATATTGTTATAGAAATATAAGTTATGCATTACACAAAGACGCATTCCCAGCATTTCTTTTGCCTTCAGCAAATGTCTGATATAGGCTCTGCTGTACTTCTGGCAGGCAGGACAGCCACAGCCTTCTTCGATTGGTCTGCCGTCCAGTTCGTATTTTGCATTAAATAAATTCAGCTTGCCATGATTTGTGTATACATGACCATGTCTTCCGTTTCTGCTAGGATATACACAGTCAAAAAAGTCTACGCCACGCTCTACCGCTTCCAAAATATTTGCCGGTGTTCCCACGCCCATAAGGTAAGTTGGCTTTTCTTCCGGAAGGTATGGTACAACCGCTTCAATAGTACGATACATGTCTGCATGAGATTCTCCCACTGCAAGGCCGCCGATCGCATATCCGTCTAAATCCAACTCGGAAATGCGTTTTGCGTGGTCGATTCGAATATCTTCAAAACAACCGCCCTGATTAATTCCAAAAAGCATCTGCTGTTTATTAATGGTATCTTCCAAACTATTTAATCGCTGCATTTCTTTTTTACAACGTTCCAACCATCTTGTGGTTCTTGCCACAGAATTTTCCATATACATTCTGGATTCCGTACTTGGCGGACATTCATCAAATGCCATGGCAATGGTGGATGCCAGATTGGACTGAATCTGCATACTTTCTTCCGGTCCCATAAAGATTTTTCTTCCATCTACATGAGAATTGAAGTACACTCCTTCTTCTTTGATTTTTCGAAGCCCTGCAAGGGAAAATACCTGAAATCCGCCGGAGTCTGTTAAAATTGGCTTGTCCCAGACCATAAATTTGTGAAGACCGCCCATAGCCTTAACCACCTTATCTCCCGGTCTTACATGAAGATGGTAGGTATTTGACAACTCAACCTGTGTTTTTAAATTCTGCAAATCTTCTGTAGACACCGCGCCTTTAATGGCTGCAGCTGTTCCCACGTTCATAAATACCGGTGTTTCAACCACACCATGTACCGTAGTAAAACGTCCTCTTTTTGCATTTCCATCTTTTTTCAATAATTGATACATACTTTACCTCGTTTATTTTTCCAATTTATTCTTTATTTTCTCTTTCTTTTCCTTAATTTCATCTTCTATGGATTTTCTTATATCCCTCAATGCTTCCTTATATTTTGCGGATGTTGCGGATGGATGAGCCTTTAAAATCTGTGCCTTTAATATGCCGTAACTCTTACTGTATTCACGGTATTCCTCCAGCTTTTTCTTAAAATGCTGATAAGCTTCCAGTTTTTCTACCATATGTTCCGCAAACTGTTCCTGTAATTCTTCCAGTTCCCTTCGCATCGCTGTCATCTTTTCCAACATCTTCTTCAAATCCAACGCTGCCTTTACGGAAATAACAGTATCGACTACAAATACACCGCCAAGCACTGCCACCAAAATAATTTCTATCACTGGCGAAATCTGAAACATCATCTTTTCAATTGGCTTATGTACTACTTCTGTCAAAAACAATGCCAAAAATCCCCATGCAATGGAGGAGGATAAGCAAATCACACCTTTATATTGAAATTTCTGGTTACTGTAATCCCAATATTTCACTTTAAAAATGCTTTCCATGGCAAGTCCTACCACAAGCTCCAACAACGTTGCTGCCACTGTCCCTGCAAAATAAATTGCCACAGGGTTGCCCCTTAACGGAATGGTAACAAACAATATGATAATTGCACCGAAAGCATAAATTGGAACAACCGGACCTCTTAAAAATCCGCGGTTTACAAACTGGCGTTTACGGAATGAAACATACGTTGTTTCAAAAATCCACCCAAAGAAACCATAAACAAAAAATAGCAGAATCCAGTCTACCACTCCATATTGATACATTTTGCCAGCTCCCTTTTCCTTATTGAAATGTCTTAATACAGTATATATTATGCACACAACTCTTGCAAGTCTTAAAAGAATTGTTTATACTTATTTAAGTATGTTTTCATACACAGCGAATAATGAAATTTTATAAGGAGGCATTTATGTCAGGTTCAATATATGGAAAACATTTTAGTATTGCTACTTGGGGAGAATCCCATGGAAAAGGTATCGGTGTCGTGGTAGACGGCTGCCCTGCCGGTCTTTCTCTCTGCGAAGAAGATATCCAGAAATTTTTAGACCGCAGAAAACCGGGACAGTCTAAGTTCACTACCCAGAGAAGTGAATCCGATTCTGTTCAGATTTTATCCGGTGTCTTTGAAGGAAAAACAACTGGAACTCCAATTTCCATGATTGTTTTCAACGAAACTCAGCGTTCTCAGGATTACAGTGAAATTGCCAATTATTACCGTCCGGGACACGCAGACCTTACATACGATTTAAAATATGGTTTCCGCGATTATCGTGGCGGCGGTCGTTCTTCCGGTCGTGAAACCATCGGTCGTGTAGCTGCCGGTGCCATTGCCATTAAAATTTTAAACCAGTTAGGAATCGATTTGTTCGCCTACACCAAATCCATCGGTCCGGTTAGTTGCGACGAACAGAATTTCAATCGGGAAGAAATTTCCAACAACAAGCTTTATATGCCGGATGTAGATGCTGCCGAAAAAGCATCTGATTATCTGGCAAAATGCATGGAAGATAAAAATTCTTCCGGCGGTATTGTAGAATGTATTGTAAAGCATATGCCAGCTGGTGTGGGTGAACCTGCTTTTGAAAAGTTAAGTGCAAACCTTGCAAAAGCAATTTTCTCCATCGGTGCTGTAAAAGGCTTTGAAATTGGTGATGGTTTTGACGTTGCCAAAGCAACCGGTCTTACCAATAATGATAATTATGGTATGGCAGATGGAAATATCCAGAAATTGACCAATCATTCCGGAGGTATTTTAGGTGGAATCAGCGACGGTTCTGACATTATTTTACGTGCTGCATTTAAGCCAACCCCTTCCATTGCAAATACACAACAGACCGTAAATAAACAGGGCGAAACTATTGATATTAACATCAAGGGACGCCATGACCCGATTATTGTACCTCGTGCTGTCGTGGTTGTGGAAGCTATGACTGCTCTTTGCATTTTAGATATGCTGTTTGAAAGCATGACATCTAAGATGGATGATATTGAAAAGTTTTTCCAGTAAAAGCCCATATGAAAATAAGCTTTCATCAAATCCTAAGATTTGATGAAAGCTTATTATTTTGCATAACTTTAAATCGCTATGCTCTCCGTAACCATTCTGTCAACTATGGTTATTTTCCCGCCATCTGGCGTTCCTGTGCTTCAATCATTTTCTTCACCATATAACCACCAACAGAACCATTCTGCTTAGAAGTTAAGTTTCCGTTGTACCCATCCGTAAGTGGAACACCTAACTCGTTTGCCACTTCATACTTAAACTTATCCAATGCACCCTTTGCTTCCGGAACTTCCACTCTGTGACTTCTAGACATAATAAACTCCTCCATTCCGCTATCATAAGCTTTTTGACTTTTTGATAACTGTTTGTTGTTGTTTGTTACATCCATAGTATGTGTCAATTCCGAAAGCATAATCAGGTAATTTTTGTTAAATTATTTTACTTGTACGTTCATAACGTTGCTCCAGTCACTGTAAATTTTCTTGGAGCCTACTTTTTTGTAGGAACGAATCTTTACGTAGTATGTCTTGCCACTTGCTAATCTCTTAATTGTCTTGCTGCTTGTTTTGCTTTTTGAAATCGTTACTACTTTTCTGCTTTTCTTAGCAAAATTTGATTTTGTTGCATAGTAAATTTCATAGCCTGTTGCTTTTGTATCTTTTTTCCATTTTAATTTCATGGATTTTGCTCCAGTACTTGTTACGGATACTAACTGAGCTTTTGCAGGTGCTATATAAAAGTAAACTGTTTTGCTTCCTGTATAATTTCCCATTCCGGTTATAACTACTTTTGCTTTACCAGGTTTTTTATTGGAACTGAATTTCACCTTGTAATCTCTGTTTACATGTAAACTTGTTGTTCCATTAGTTACTTTTAAGCTTGGAGTAAGTGCTTTTCCAGTATATTTCTGATTTGCAATTTTTGCGATCTTCACTTTTGAAATATTCTGTGGTGTAATTTCATAAGTTATTTTTTTGGTTCCGGAATAGTTACCTTTTCCCCGGATAGTTACTGTTGCAGTTCCAACCTTAGTATTATTGGTATAAGATACTGTATAATCTGTATTTTCTACTAATTTCTTACCCAAATCAGTTATAGCTATTTCTGGTTTTATAGCACTTCCAGTATAACCTGCATTATTAATCTTTGTTATCTGTGTGGTACCAATATCTTTCTGTGAAATTTTAAATTTCACAGTTTTTGTGCCAGCGTAATTTCCGCTACTTCCTTCGCTCAAAATTACCTGAGCTGTTCCCGCATTAATATTATTGCTATAAGTTGCAATATAATCTTCACCTTCCACTAACTCTACATTATTGTATGTAACAGTTAATTTTGGTTTTTGTTCCGTTCCATTATACACAATAGAATCAATAGTAGCTACTGTCACAGAACTTAATTTTAATGCCGTGATTTCTATTTCTCTTGTCGCCACACACAGACCATCTGCCGAAGTTGCTGTAATTAACACTTTTCCTATCTTTTTCGGTTTTAGTGTTACTTTTGCAATATTATTAACTCTGATAGGTGTTAACTCGACCACTTCCGGATTATCCACTGTCCATATAACATCGTCACTATTAGTTGGAAGTGTAGCACTCACATAACCATTTGTTGCGTTTAATGCTATTGTAGTTGAACCTGACAAAGTCATGCTTGTAATTCTATTTACAACTTTCACTACAAATGTCATTTTCTTTTTGGAGATAGATGAAACCGCTGTTAATGTTGTTTCTCCTGCCACATTTCCATTAATAGTACAACTGTAGGTATCATCACTTACATTTACAGATGCTATTTTTTCACTAGCTGATGTCCATTCAATATATTCCGTAGCATCACCACAATTTAACTTAATTCCTTCTGTTTCATCTTTATAAACCCGGATAACGCCTGCATTCTCAATAATATTTCCTTTTGTATCCTCTGCCTTTAACTCTGTTATAGGTATTGCAACTCTAACCTGACAAGACGCTTTTAAAGTATCGTTTATTTTTGCCGTGATAGTTACAGGTGTTTCAGATGATTTCACTGCTGTAAGCAAACCATTTTCATCCACTTTCACAATACTTGGATCTGAACTTTCATAAACAACTATATCTGATGTATCTTCTGGTGTCAAAATAGGCTTTAACTGATATGTTACACCAGCTGTACCTACTTCACCCGGTACTAACATTACTTCCTTCATCTGACTTTCTTCCAGAGAAATATCCGTTGCTGGAACTTTCACATGAAGAGTAACTGTCAAATACTTATTCGTTTGAAGGTTTCTCAACTCTATTGTTACATCGCCCTTTGTTAATGGCTGTAAAGTCAGTGTCTTGGCATTCAGAAGAGTTTCATTTGTAGCTCTAACAACATTTTCATCCTGAATAATGCTCCATTGAAAATCATCTGTTGAATCTAGCTTATTTTCGTCTTTTAAAACTGCATGCAACTCTACATTTGTTCCCTTATTTACTGTTAATTCCTGCCCCGCATAATCTACGCCATCATAATTGATATATGTTGATGTAGCTGTACGCGATGCAACAATTGTAATATTACAATTATCAATTGCTGATGCATTATATTTCCCCTTAACTGTAATCGTTGATGCATTCGCATATTTCTTTATTTTTATCTGCACCGTTCTACCTATAAAAGTTGTTAATTCTGTCTTTTCAGAATCATTCGGGTCAATAAATACTACTGCCGGATCATCTTTATCTGCATTTTCTACAGTCCATGTTAATTCTTCATTTTCATCTGCACCTGCATTAATAATAGTACTTAACGTATAAGTATGTCCTTCGACATATGTTGTTCTGGTTCCTTCAATTTCTATACTTTCTACAGCCGCAATAACTTCGATTGGTATAAACGCCTGTTTACCACTATTTACGGAAGTTGCAATTAAACTAGCTGTTCCCGCTGATACGGGATTCACCATACCTGTTTCCGCATTTACTGTGAATATACTAGGATCTGAGCTTTCCCAAACCACATTTTCATTTGCCGCCTGGTCACCATCAACCAACTGTGCTGAATACTGAATATTTTTCTCGCTGGTATAAATTGTATCTTTATCAATTACCTGTTCTGTACCATTAATAGACTTTGTAATATTAATATTATCAGCTAAAACAAGATCTGTAACACTCACTCTATATACCGCATAAATATCTGTTCTTGGCGAAGTTTTTGTTGGTGCTGCATAACAATATACTTCTGTAGTTCCACCTTTCACCGCTTTAATTATACCGTCCTGTGTTACAGTAACAATGGTTTCGTCCTTTGACTTCCATACTGGTGTATCTGTACTTGCAGATATATATTTCTTATCACTTATTGTAAATTGCGAACGGAATATTACTGCTAATTGAGTTGTTTGTCCTGTCATCATATTATAATCAATATGATCCGTAGCCTCTACATCACCTGCAATATTTTTAGCATTTTGTGTGCAAGAAAATTCCCCTTCTGATTCCTTTATAACCTTAAGGGTATGTAATGCATTAAAATCTGTTGTTTTAAAACTAGATTCATTTTCCTTTATACAAAGTCCAACTGCTGTATGTAATAATTCGTAGCACTTTGTTGTTGTTGTGTTATCCTCACCTTTTACATTCAATGTAAAAGTCATATTCTGTGCCGGTGCTAATACCACCAGTTTTCTACGTATAGATACCTTACCAGATAAAGTTACCCATCTGATTTCTATTGGTGAATCAATACTTGTTGCTTTTAATCCTTGGATAATCGTTTCAACTTTATAAGAAGTGTCACTAAGTTTTGTATATTTTGACACCCCAAAATTACTATACACTTTCGGAACACTATCGGTAGTTGAACTATCTTCTTTTTGAATATCCGTTGACGCAGCTGTGATTGGATCATCAATATCTTCTTTTGCCAGTGTTTCACCAACAGCTACATTCGGATTTACAATAGTACCCTCTACCACAACACTAAACACTGCTGTTTCATTCATGTCTACATACACAGTATCAGAACTCATATGATTATATGTCGCTAAATCAAAATTTGCGTCTTCTTCCTGATAAGTAGTAGACACCAACTGTAAATCTTTCATATTAGTTGCTGATTTATAAATCGCAATATTCTGTGTTTTTACAATATTATTTGCAGTAGCTGTAATATTACAAGAACCGCTTTCCGGTTTTTCGGATTTAATTGTAACTTGTGCATACTTTACTACACTTCCTGCATATGTTGTTTTATCTGTCTTATCTTCTAAAGCTTTAATCTCAACCTTTGTACTGTCGGCACTTTCCCATGAAAATGAAGTTTCACTTCTAGCATCAACCACTGCTTTTACTTCAAAAGAATTGTCCGTAAACTGTCTTGTAAAATCAGTTATTACCACACCTTCAATATCACTTAAAGAATTACGTACTTTTAAAGTAATTTCTCTAGAATCATTTCCAGCTGTTGCAGTAATTTTATAATCACCATTTGCTGTTTCATCAAAATCAACGGAAAGATGTTTTGCTGTACCTAATGCATCTTCCGTGTCTTCTCCTTCTGTAACAACAATTCCATCTGTTCTATCAGATGTCCAATTAATTTCTGTTCCATTTAATACTACAACAGACAAATTTACGTTTGAATCAATCCAGCAATACTCTGCTGCTGTGTCAGAAACAATCACTGCATTCTCTGCAAATCCTGTGTCTGCCGCCTGTACCGGTACCACAAACTCTAAAAAGCTTGAACATGCCAGTACCAAACTTAAAACAAAAGCCATAACTTTTTGTTTCTTCGTATTCATGAAAATCCTCCTTTTTCTTTTTGCGTTTTGTTTTTTATCCTTGAAAAATGGCACACTCAAAAGTATGCCATTTTTACTATGCATTTAATCTAAGTCAAATATTTCAGCTCTGCTGATAGTAACATAGTCACTTGCTGTCTGCGTACTCTGCAAATTGGAACCGCTTCCAATATCTGTGTGCATTTTTACATGCATCTGAATGGACTGGTCTGTCTTAAATATTTCACTTATATTTGCATAAATGTAATAGGTACGACCACTAATCAGCCCTTCATATCCGACTTCCTGATTGTTTGTAGTATCATATATCTTCATCTGGCTGCTGTCCGTATATATATTTCCACTCAGGACATTTCCGCTATCATCGGTATATGTAGCACTGCCATTAGAATCTGTAATAAAAATACTATCAATTTTAATATTTTTATCTCTTGCGGTCAAATTACCATCATATACATTAAAGTAAATTTTCATCTGACCATCCATTCCGTCATCTCCGGTTCCGAAGTTAACGAACTCTGAACTTGAACCGGTCACAGATGTATCATATGGAATAATGATATTTTCAACATCCGGAGCTTCTGGTTCACCGCTTTCTACGATATTGATTTCCGGTACTTTAACCTTCGCATTGTAAGCTGCAATCATAGTATTAATAAACAACTTAATTTCGTTTTCATTTGAAATTGGTGAATGTCCCGCACCAGAATAAGTAATATTACCCTTGTTGTAAATATAGTAGTTATTACGAACATCATTTGGACTATCCTTATAGAAATCATCCACCGGCAGCTCACCTTTTGTCGCTGCTTTTGTACGTTCATTAATACAATACCAAACTACTAAATCACTTTCATTATCGTCGTTATTATCAGACTCAATATCTACAGTCCAATACTGAGCATGGGTAGCATTTACATTAAAACTATCCGGCAAAATATATGGATATTCGGTAATTGCCCCTTCGTTAATCTGACCGATTTCAAATTGCTCTGAATCATCCTCTTTCGCAAACATTCTGGATGTATCTGCACCACTTGTAATTAATCCATTGGTGTACTGAACATAACTATCTGATGCATAGCCTGTATTTGACCATTCAACATTATAGTTTCTAAGGTTTGTATAGGTACTTCCCTGTGTATCACCAACTACTTGCGTCTGGTTCGTGTTTGCCTTGAATGCAATATCTTTTCCTAAGCTTAAAAGTTCTGCCCAAGCTGATGTATCTGAACTGGAGTAATCCTTTCCGGTAGCAGATGCCTTTGTGGCTGTTCCGGAAGCATTCTTAAAGAACTGACTAATGTATGTCTTATAGTCGCTCATATTAACATCTTCTGTTGTTCGAGTAACCAGACCAAACTGGTCATTTCCACAAAGATCTCGAATTGCTACACTCAAATAAGCTGAGTTATTCTTTTCATCACTACTGCTTTCATTTAAGTGCAAATAGTTTCCTGTCCATGAGGTAGTATCGTGAGTAAACAATATACTTCTTCCACTTGCACCAAATTTATTAATTGCCTCTGCCATGGCTACTGCTCTGGCACTCTTACCGGCATCCACATCGGAGAATACATCGATAAAACCAATTACAAGCATATCATAACCTGAACCGTCTACATTCGTTTCTCCATTTGCTCCAGCATGCAGTGCATAGCCACCCTTATCACTGGTATGATTATTGTCATATTCCAGACAAAGGTCTGCAAAACCGCCGGTTCCTGCTGCTGAAATCGTAGTAATTTCTAATTCAAAGTCAGGAATATTCGTCAACAGTTCATGCCATGCTCCGGTACCACTTTCCATCTGCTTCTGCATATTAACATGAGTACCGTTATAAGTTTTTCTGTAACTGTATTCTGTGGTTTCTGTACCACTGGTTACCTGTAAAATCTTGATTTTCTGCTTTGTACTTTCTTTATCAACAGAACCATTTTGTTTCTTTGGTGTAACAGGAATTGCACAATATCCTGTTTCTGCCGCAAGAATCTTATCATTGGCATTTTGTGTCACCTGAAGTTTCCAGTTAATACAACCATCAAAACTCTTTGGTAATTTTCTGGAAAGTGTATATGCAGTGTTTTCTTTCAAATGATATACACTGTCACCCTCTGCCTTAGTAACAACCTGTCCTGAAACAGCCTCTTTAATTACAACGGAGTCCAGTATTTCTGAGTTACCGGAAAACTTACCATCAAAGTTAGCATCTACATAAAGCTGGCAATCATAATCGCTGGTACTTAAAGAACCAGCCAAGGTGGATATTGAAAATTCATACTCTAAATAGTATCTTCCACTAGAATCCGCTTTTAAGTAATTGATACTTGTTTCATCTATTGGCTTACCTGACTTAGAAGAATTTTCAGTATATTTATATTCCGTTGGACGCTTCGTCAAGTTCAAATATACTTTTGTTTCATTTAAATATGACGGTGCTGTTACATGTGCTTCCTGTTCTGACATACCATCTGTTAACAGGTTCGGGAACGCTCTGTCTTCCCAGTCAAAGGTAAGAGCATTAATTACATTATCAGAATTTAATGTAGTACGTGTCACACTGCTTAATAATTCATCTCTGTTCTGTCCATTTGCAGTAGCAATCTTTAACAGCTGATAGAGATAAGTAGAATTATCCACCGTAACCGTTCCACTTCCTGTTCCACTTGGCGCACCTTCCGCTACATGTACAGAACCATAGGTGTTCATAGTAAGTGTGTATACGTCTTTATTTCCTAATACAGCTTTATTTGCACTTTCGTCGCTTACATTTCTGTTTATAATAATGCTGTCATACTTCTTAGGCATATCGACTTTGTATATATAATACTTATCGGTTTTACTTACATATGTTAATTTATTTCCCGGCCATGTTGTATAAGTAGAACCGCCTTCGTTCCATATATGAGCATACAAGGTATCCCAACCACTCCAGTTAACCGATTTTCTCACATATACGGTTCTAGTATTAGAAGTATCTGTCACTGCTTGTGAACCATTTTCTGAGTTGATGCCAGTTGGCACCTTTTTGCCATTCTCGGTAGCATAGGTAAATAAATTATCTGCCACAATCACAGGATATCCTGATGCCAGGAAGTTCAGTAAATCGCGCTTCTTATATGTAGTCAAATCATTTCCTGTTGTTCTTGCTGCCGTAGAATCTCCAGAAAACGCTGTTCTGTCTGTAGAGGTATAATCTCTGTCCAAAAGACCAAGACCGGCATCTGCCTTCACTTCTCGTCCTGTGGTATCACCTATATGAGTATATACCAAGCCTGTCATAGACTCATCATTAAAAGCTCGTACACCGGAAGAAGTCTGTTTGAATTTTCCAATATTGCTTCCAATATAAATCATATCGTAAGTAGCATTCAAATCTTCATTTTTACCGATAAACTCCTGCATTGACATACAGGTAAAGCTTACATCGCTCCAGCGATTCTGCTGTGCAAAATAATTAATCCATTTCTTAATGAATTCCAACTGCTTATCTGTCATCTGCTTGTTACCGCTAGAATCCAATAGGTAATTACCCTTACTGTCACGCTTATAATCATAAGAGAAATCTGCACATGGTTCAATTTCCAATACAGATATATGATTTTTCTTGATCTCTACAGCCTGACCGGTGTAATTCAACAAATACTGCAATACCATATCAGCGGAAATTTCCTCTGCATCTATCTGCTCTCTATTGCTTTCAAAATATGCATTTGTTTCATTTTCATGGTCAATGGCACTTACCACATCCGGAAACTGTGTAGACAAAATACTCTTTTTGAAATTACTTCTAAAATCTCCGTTTAACATGGATAAAACATCCACAGTACAAAGTGGTTTCGTATAATCTCCGGTATTATGTTTGTAAAAATAAATATTTTTGTTCACATAATGACCATTTCTAATTTGGAACATAGAATCACTATCTTGAATAATTTCACGACACGTATCTACCGTTTGCTCTGCTTTCCACATATCTTCATTCAAAACATACGTTCCATCTTCTTCTGTACATATACTTTGAATCATCGTTATGAAATCATCTTGTGCTAACATTAACAATGCTTTATAGATTCCATTACTTTTCAACACATCTACTGTTCCCTCTGAAATTTCCGCAGCATTCATTCCTTCCAATTTTTTTGCCACATCGGAATAAAATGTAATTGCTCGTTCATATTCTTCCAGAATAGAAGTGTCTATCACTAATTTTAATGGATCCGTTTCACTAATGGCATCCATTACAATTCTTTTTGCAGCCGCATCATAACTATCATTCTGTGTAGATGCCAAGGTAACCCATGGTGAAAAGATTTCCTGCTTATCTTCATCACTTAATTTCGGATTCGCATAAGCCCATTCTAAAATCTGTCCTGTCCCTGCCGGATTATAAAAAATCGGCTGCGCTATATATACCAAATCATAATCTGTTAAAGCTGTAATTCCGGCAAGACCATCTACAGAAACTGTAGTTAATTCCACAATATTTTCACTCTGCAACTGCACTTCGTCTGTAATTCCCAAAACAAAACGTTTAAACAAATCATTGTTTCTGATTTCTGCTTTGGAAACAAATACAAACTGGTAGCCCATACCTTTATAGGAATTCTCAGGAGCCTCAACATCTTCCTCCTCTGCTACGAATCGGAAAAAACGTCCGCTTTCTGTGCTGTTGTTAAGCCCTTCTTTACTGTAATTCAAATAAACTGTGTTTCCATTTTCATCTGTAAAATATACTTCTGACAACGGTGTAATCGGCTGCACCGGAGCCTGTGTTGGTTCTTGTGTTGGAACCGCAGTTGGATCTGTTGTTGGCTGTTCTGTCGGTGTTACCGCACTTTCTGTTGGTGCAAGTGTCACTGTTTCCTCAGGAACCGCAGTTGGGTCTGTTTCATTCCCTTCATTGACAGTGGCTTCCTTAACCTGTGCTTCTGCCATTCCTTTGTCCATCTGCCCCTTTATATTTACATCTGCCTGAGCAACAACAACACTGTTTCGAATGTTTTTATGTAGTGTCACCGTTTCTGGTTCTTCCGTAGCTACTGGTTCCGGGGTACTTTCCGGAGTTGGTATTGCTTCCATGGTTGGTGTCAGTACGATTTCTCCTGCCTGCGTTGGTTCTGCGGTAGGCTCTGCTACGCTTTTCGTTGGTGTAGGTGTCGCTGTGGCTCCTGCACTCTCCGTCGGTGTAGCTACATTAGTCACCTCCGCACTATCTGTTGGTGCAGGTGTTACTGTCACATCTGACACTGTTGGTGTAGGTGCTTCTGTACCCACTGGCGTAGGTGTCACTGCTTCTGTTGGAAGCGGTGTAGGTGTCGCTGTTACTATAATCTCCTGATAATACACCTTTTCATTTGCTAATTCAGATGCACTTACTTCTTGAAAATATCCTGCCACCAGATTTTGTTCACTTAGTCCATATCCAACCTGTTCCTCTGTTAAATCCGGTACATTGCTGGTAAACTTATCCTGCTCTCCCGGCTTATAATAAGTCAATGGATACACCGCACTGGTGGTAGAATCCATATTTATAATGCCATATTTATTCAGCATTTCTGCAAATTTATAAATTTCTTCATCTGTATAATCTGCTATGATATCCTTAAAAGGCTCCCGCCCCTTAATTAACATACCAAACATACCCATACTTTCACTGTCAGGAAGTATTTCCAAAATTTTAATGGAACCATTCCCTTCATATGCATCCTTTGCTTTTGTTTCCACAGAAGCAAACATTCCCCTTGCTTCTACATTCTCTAAAGAAGAATACACAAAATTAATTACTAAAACAATTACCAGCAAAGAGGCTGCTATTATCTTTTTGGGGATTTTTTTCATTTTTCTATTCTTTTTCTCCATGATTTACCTCCTGCTATTTTACAGTTACTTCTATTACATCTGACATATTGGTGTCCTTAAATGTAGCGATAACAGAAATTTTACTTGTCTTTACATCATTACCAATACTCAAATTTATACCACTCTTTGACACATATATAATACTGTTACGAATGGATGGATTTGTTGTGGCAGAAATTTCTGACATTGCTCCCTCCAGACCGATCACTTCATAAGGCAATGTAACCGTACCGTTCTTTTGAATTTCCGCACCACCATCACCATTTACAAACTGTATAGATACTCTTGGTATCGTTACTGTAATATATGTTGTCACTGGTTCCGGAAGTCTGTCTGCGGTAATATTAGCAGCTACCTTCAACTGATATTCGTTTTCATAATTAATATCCTTAGCTACTGTCAATATACCATTGTATTTACCCACAGATACTTTATCTGCTCCAAGACCGCCGTAATCAGCAATACTCCATTGAATATCCAATTCAGAGGATGCCAGGTTTTCCCCTACCACATTGGTAAGAAGCTCTGTGGTTGAATTTCTGTTTGCTGTAACGGTTCCTGAACCCAAATCAGACAATGCCGTATCCTCTACCTGCACTACCAATTCGCCTGTTATGGATGGATCATGAACGGAAGTTGCCACAATCGTAAAACTCTTTCCTCTGGCTTCTTTGTCCAAACCAAATACACCACTATTGCTATATAAACTAACCCAACCTAAGTTATCCTCTTTCACGCTGAAAGTAACTTTTTGCATTTCATCATTTAATTCATCTCCCGAAACAGTTGCTTTTACTTTCAGCATACTTCCGGCATATACTTTAGAAACTTCTGTAGTAACAGAAATACTTTCAATTTTTGAAATATGTAATTTTGCACTACCTGCCGGAATCACACCTTCTGAATTTTTAGGTGCAACCGCTACCACTTCCACTACACCGCCAGATGCGGCTGTGGCATCAACCGTTACTTTACCACTGGTATCAATGGTAACTCCCGGTGCATTGACAGACCAGGTTACCATCTGTGAAGGATAACCCACACCAGTAACTCGTGCATTGAACTGATAACTTTCTCCCGGTACCACATATACATCCTGTGGTGTAATCTTAACACCCTCTGCCTTACTGTCTAATCCGTTTCTTGTAGCGGTATAAACCTCAGACTCTATGGTCCCCATTGCAATATTGTTACGGAAAGTCACAACTTTTTGTGAAGTATGGGTTCTGTCCTTTTCCTGTACTTTAATAGCAATTTCTACTTTCGGATTTTTCAATGAGTTACTCTGGGACGCCTGCGCTGTCACGGATGGTCCGGGAGTAGTTGTCACTGCCGGATCCGGAGTAGCTGTCGCTCCCATATCTCCCTCTTTTAAAACCACTTCAAAATTGGTTACATTACTTGCAAGAACTTCACTGGTTGAAAATGTGGTTAATGTAACATTTGCTGCGGAACTGTCATAATAAATTTTCTTATCACTTTTATTCCAAACAATGTATTCTTTTGGTGTTGCACTGGTTTTATCATTAAAAACCGTGAGAATCACCTGATTGCCATCATCATCACAGCGGACACCCAGTTTAGCATCAATAATTCTGTTTTCCACATTACTTAATGCAAGCTGCACTTCCTGCTGCAATTCTACTTCATTATTAGATGTGCTAAATAATTTTGTTCCAGTCACCATAAATGAAGTCGCCGTAACAATTACGATACTTAAAATTGCAACAGAAATAATCATTTCCAGCAAGGTAAGACCTTTATTATTATTCATATTCTTTTTCATAAAATACTTTCCCTCCCATCCTTACTGAAAATAGGTTGTTTCCGTCTTTCCGGTTATCTTACTAATAGTAATCGTACATCGTCCCGTTCCGTTTACTAAAATTTCAATTTTACTCCAATAAACATCAGGAGCGCTTTCATCCGCCGGAAGAAGACCTCCCGTAGAACGGTCAAAATAGATATCAACCGGTGTGGAGCCCACTGTTGTTACTGAACCATCGGTTTTATAACACTTAAGCGTCAGATTACTTTTTCCTATTGTCTGACCCTGCTGTTCCGGCACTCCATTATATATATTTTGTACACAGTAGTTTCCACTGCTATCCACTGTCAAACGCATACCAATATCTCTTCCACCACTGGATTTACTCGTTGTATAATTTTGAGTTTTATGTAGTGAAGTGTTGATTTTTTTCACGGTATTTTTTACATTTGTTTTGAAAAGATAACCAAAACCAACAAAAGAAGCACTGGTAACCACTGCCAGAATCGCTATAACGATAATCAACTCAACCAGTGAAAAACCCTTATTGTTCTTCATCTATTCTCACTCCTTTACTCTTTATTCCAGTTGTCATAAGTGACTAATTCTTCCACCACAATACGCTCTCCTTTAGCGATTCCGTCGCTGGTGGTAACACCCATACCATCTTTAAACAAATCCATAACGCTGACATCTGTTTGTGTTCCGGCAAGGGTAAATGGTGTTGTCATGTTTAACACATGGCGAATCATTTCCTTATCATTACTAATATCTTCTGTTACACCATCTCCGCCAGTTCCACAGTTAATGGTGATTGTTCCTCCACTTATAATACATCCTCTGAATGGAATGTCTACTTCCACATCACCGGAAGAAATTAATAAAGAGGTTTCCGGTTTTAAGTCAGAAATCTTATAATTAGCCTTGTTTGTAACTACAGCCTTTACACCTTCCACTGAGTTTACGAATTCTGCCACATGAGAACCTGCAAATTCAGTACTGTTACAAAGCTTATTAAACATATCCATATCAATCAGATTTGCGAAAATACCCTGACTGCCTGCAATAGATTCGTCCACATTATCTTTCTCTTCCTGAGTTAAACTGCTTGCATTTCGAACCAGTTTTGTAGAAAGTCCTTGAAATACAGATTTATATATAGAAATTTCTGTACTATAGTCTACACCGGCTGCATTGTCTGCTGACTTTGTTTCTTTCAACAGTTCATAGGTGTATTCTATATTACCTGCACTGTCCGTAACCTGATTTCCTAAATCATCCGTCTTTGGAACTCTTCTTAAAATATTACCTGCAACGTTTAATCTTTCAATATCATCGATTTCCAATGTTTTTACATAAATATCCAGATACTGACTAATACGATCACTATTTTCAGAAAAATAATCGTAGAAAAACGCAGAAGCTTCTTGCTGACTGTTAAAGGTCATATAATAGTAAATCAAAGTATCATTTGTAGCATTTCCGTTTGAAGTTCTTACATATTTCTGACGGAATTGTGCGCCGTATTTCGTAGCATAATTAATTCCAGCCTTACTAAAGTCCACTTCCACTCTGTTTGTCGGGTCTGCACTCAGAAAATCATTTTCATAATCGGAATACAGCACAGGATTTGTTCCCAGTACACATTCATAATTTGAACTACTATTTTTTCTTACATAACCGATACATTCTGCCGGAACTAAATAAGCAATCTGAGAAGCTTTTGCCGTCAAAGATTCACCCAATGCCACATCGCCATTTGTTTGAATATTCGGCACTGTTGTTGGCTGTCCGGATGGGACTGGTGTAATAATATCATTGTAATCGTTTACTCCAATATAAGTATTACCCGGGAGCAAAAGACGTTTCAAATCTTTTAACATTACATTGGAATTCGTTCCATTGATAATAATAGAACTTCCTTCCTCTGCATATGATTCGGTATAATTTGTAGGAATTCCCATTCCCATATATTTTCCACCAATCTTCAGGTTACTTCCATTTCCCATAACCGTAGTATCATCCTGAATGTAGGAATTACCTAACAGACTTAACGTACCCTGATTTACCAATGTACCACCAGCCCACAGGTTTGTGTCCTTATCCATTATGATAGTTCCACTATCCGCTGTTACTAAATCCGGAGTAATTACCACTTCGGAATCTTTAAAGTAAAAACTTTTTCCGACTCCAGCTATAATACCATCTCTACCACCATAAACACTTCCGGTAATTGTTGTCTTATTGTTAGCAACCAATTTATCGTTAGCCACAAGACTATACTCGATGATTTCCGGAATCTGCAAACTAGATTCAAAAGAAATATCCGGAATTGCAATACGAATATCTGTGGTAATTACAGAAACGTAACCTTTATTATCTCTATATTTTACTCTGATATTCTTCAATACCAAAGAATCCGTATACGGCATCATGATATTGTCTTTTGTTCCATCGGAATCTATATCAACAACTTCAATCTGCGCTCCAATACTCTTGGAAAATGTATCTGTATCAGCTAAAAGGATAGACTGATCCTGCACAAACGCTTTTAATTTTTTAATATCATATCTGGTATCATCGTTATAATTGTCATCCATCAATGCTTTTCTTAATTTATTTACATACAGAATCGTAAATTCTTTTTTTCGTTCGTCAGGATCGGAAGAACGCAACTCATACTTTTGGATTACATCCATATAAGCAATATCGATTGCTTCCGATGCCTCTCCCTGCAATCCTACCTTAATTTCATCCAAAATCTGCTCTGCAGAATAGAAATTATCTTTTGACTGCAAATCATTTGCTTTCATATGAAAGTTTGCCATGCTCATATAAAGCACTACAGAAACTAAAATCCCCATAAGCGCCAGTACTACAATAACTAAAACAATGGCAGAACCTTTATTATTTTGTTTTCTTTTTGTCTTTTTATTTTTATCTTCTTTACTCATTTTGTTCATAAAACCTCACCATTATCCTCTGTTTACTGTTGCCTTACGGTGATGTTGGCACCGGTGTCACTACACTCGCACGGACACTCTCCGTGTCTAAGGTAGTTAATGGCGCACCACTAAAGTTGTTCGCATAGGAACCACTTGGATATACTTCTACTTTCTTATTAAAAATACGAACAGTATCATTAGAACCACCTGTGATTTTTTCCGTAGCCGTATAGATATCTTCCGGATAAGAAGCACCTGCACACTCATATTCTAAATGTGCCTGTAATGTTTCTTCTCTATATGTATTGTCTTTTAATAAATCATATAAATTATATCCAATATTTGTACGAAGCTTTGTGGCATATTCAGTGCCTTTTGCACCTTCTACCACCTTAACATCTACACGATATTTTGTTTCAGAAGCACTCTGTTCAAATGTTTCCACACAACTCTGCTTAATTAAATATACCGTTACCGGTATATTATTTGGATTGTTAATTACAATATGATCTCTCATATGGTTATTTACAGAACTGTAATTTGGATTGTATAAAACATATACATTTCTTACTTTTCTGCTGGTGTCTTCTGTATTTTTATAGAGAGCATTAAAGTTCTGATCTTCCCAATTTTTCACACCAGTCCCAACATACTCCTGTGGAACTTCCAATTTGTAATTCATACTCACTTCAATCAACTCATCAGAACTACCTGCCACCGGTGTACTGTCGATATTTAAAGTAATGGTTCTATCTGCTTCTTCCGCAATATCATCTGCTGTTTTATGATTATTTGCCGTCACACACTTTACTGCTAATTCACTGCACAATTCTGAATTAATATTGGAACTCTGTACATATAACCCATCATAATCGGAATCGTAATCAGCTAAATCTACATATAACTTGTCATTATATTTTTCTGTAGTTTCAGATGCTTCCTTATAATAGTCAGACGCATCTAAAGTAACCTTTACGTCATATTTCTTATTATCGTACTCAACATCTGCCACACCAAAGGTATAAACGTTGCTGATTGTAGACTTATTAAACACATAAGAACCATTCTCTAATGTAAAGGAATTCTGATATTCCCTATGAACCGTTCCACCCATTCCAGATGGCAAAAAACTTAATTGTCCTCCTGCATTTGTTGTGGTTGAAAACTGCGTTGCAACTTCTTCCAACGTCATATTTTGTATTCCTTCCATAACGGTCTGAGCCACAGCTGTTTCATTCAACATATCATCCGCTTTATGATTGACCTTCATGGAAGTGACCATACTTTTAAGAATTGGTGTGACAATTACCACCAGAATGGCAATGGCAATCAACAATTCTACCAAGGTAAAACCTTTATTATTTATTCTTTTACTTCTTTGATTTTTCA
Organism: uncultured Lachnospiraceae bacterium; assembly: GCA_964450185.1. Classification (GTDB taxonomy): domain Bacteria; phylum Bacillota; class Clostridia; order Lachnospirales; family Lachnospiraceae; genus RUG11237. The sequence continues at coordinate 27,253 of CAYVCL010000028.1, forward strand.
TACCCTGCCTCCCATTTTGTTAAGTCTTCTTGTAAGTTTACCCAAAGCAGCAACTGTGCTTTGGGTAAGTACTAACGAACTGAACGGAATGGATTGCTTGTACCTACAGGTACGCCTGCAACATCTGGTGTTGAATATACTTCATCAGTTCCTGACAAATAATAGAAATTAGAAGTTACTGTACCAGATAAAATACCGTTTTCTTCATTATAAGTAATAGAAACATCTTCTACACTCTTTTTATCTTCATCGTCTGTAATCGCCTTAACTAACTGTTTTAAGGACAGATAATTCGCTTCATAAGTAGTTGTCACCGGTACATACCACAACTGACAAGACGGATAAATACTGTCTGCTGTTAATGTAGCACCATCTGTTGTTGCTCCTGTTGTGTCTGCTGTTGCACCCTCATCTACACTATCAGTCGTTGTAGCCACAGTCGCATCTGCTGTTGCTGTTGCATTTGCAGTATTTGTTCCCTGCAACATTTCATCTACTGAAATTGTTTCAACCTTCGGATAAGCAAGTTCATATCCCACAGAAGAAGGCATTCCCACAGAATTTGCATAAAATTCTGATAAAGTTCCTTCTAATCCGTCAATGTAAAGGATATCATCTTCTTCTTCCATTCCAGCCGGAAATTCTGCTTTGATTCTATCATTATCCTCTACATATCTTTCCGTATCTGACAGATATTGTTCTCTATTCTTGTCCAATTCTTTCAATCTACCAATAACATCTTCTAATACTAAATTTTCTGCTTCCAAAGCTTCTGTTTTTTCCTGCAGGTTAAGGAACACAAAATAGTAAGTAGCAAGCATTACTAAAAGACCACCTATAACCAATAATAACGTTTTATCTCTTTTTGATATTTTCATTATGCTCCCCTCCTATTCTTCTGTTTCTGCAGAAGTTGCATTTGTAGTTTCTTCTGTACTTTCTTCAGACTGTTCCTCTGCATCTGTTGTCACAATACTGTTTTCCACTTGTTGTGACTGTTCTGATTCGATTTGATCGAACTCCATCTGTTCTCTATCTTTGTATACGCCTTCTAATGTAAAGGATACTTCTCTGATACCTGCATCATTTTTAGCATCTGCAATAGCACTTACAGTTACATCTTCCACACTATTGAATGTACGGAACTGTGTAATTACTTTCGCTGCTTCTTTTTTGTTATTTACAGTAATTCCAATGGCAAATCCTGTTCTGTTAGAAGTAAAGGATGTCACCTTGATAGCAGCTGGCATTTTACTTTCCATTTCCTCAATAAAGTCAACTAACTGTCCATTATGAGTCCATGTGTAGTCTTCAATCCCTGTTAAATACTCGTTTTCTGCTTTCACCTGCACATATTCATTGTATACAGGTTCAATGGCACGCAAACTTTCTACTACCACTTTATTGTGTTCGCAGTCTTGCTTCTCAATCACATATGGAACCACAGAAGTAATTAGCAACACAATAGAAACGCCCATGCATGCTGCAAACGCAACAAACGGAACAATATTCTTGTCTACACCTGCTACTGTAGTTTCCCTTTTCTTTCTAATATCATATAAATTAATTGATGCCATAGCTGCACCAATATTTTCAATATATTCACCAAAACTGGAATCTTTAAAATAACGGTCAATATGTAATCCCTGCACCTTGGTAAGTACTGTCACTTTATTTCCAATAGAATTGGTAAGCAACTTAGATAATCCTGAAAATTCCCCACCAATACCGGTCAAGTGAATTCTTGTAATCGGTGATTTTGGATATCTGGAATTGTAGAAATCAATCATACGGTTTGTCTGACTAATCAACGGTTCAAAGGCTTCTGTTACTGCCTTCTTAGCTTCTAACAATTCTGCACTTTCATCTTTTTCATCAATAATATCATTGTCATCATCATCTTCCATATTAGAAAACTGTTCCTGAAGACTTCTTCTGATACAAGTTTTTCTTCTGGCCAATGTCACTGCCTGTTCATAGGAAAGCTTTGGTCCGAACGCTGTATTACTCTGAATTTCTGCAATTGCATCATCAATACCATAAGTAATTGTTCTACTCATTAAAATAGAAGAATCTTCTATTACCATAAATGAGGTAGTTGTTTCCCCTACTTTCATTACCAGGTTTGCACCTGCAGTACATTCAGATTTCACAACCTGATATACACTGTTTCCTGCATAATCAATAGAAACAATATCCAAATCACACAGTTCTGCCAACTGCATATAACCATCCAAAATATTTTTTGGTGCAGCCAACACCTGAATTTTATATTTTTTCCCCTGTTCTTCGTCTTCTTCGACTCCTAAAATATTATGTGAAAGCTGATAATTTGCCAAATCTACCGGGAAATAATCCCCTGCATTTGCCGCAACCATAGCACCTACTCTATTTGCTTTTGCGTATGGAAGCTTCACTTCTCTTGTTGCAATCTTTGTAGACTGCACTGTAAATACTACGTACTTTGTACGCATATTTCTTTCAGTAATCATGCTTCTCAGCGCACTTGCAAAGCTCTTAATATCACCTCGCAATACACCATCAGAAATAACACCTTCCGGTGTCTGCATGGAAAAGCTTTGATATATTTTCGGATTCTTAGAACGATAGTCCATTAAACATACTCTGGTAACAGAGCCGCCAACTTTAATACTTAATACTTTAGAAATCATATTATCTCTCCCTGTTTTAAAAATATCTATTGAAAAAACAGTAGTGCTGTTTTATATTTCATCTTCATGCGTCTTTTATAACTTTATAACATTGAAAAATACCATTGTATCATCTTATCTCCCCACAATGCAGCAAGAAAGATTCCAATGGACAAATAAGGTCCAAAAGCTAAAACATGGTCCTCATTTGTTGTTTTCATACGAATTATATGGCATATAGAACCCACAATACATCCAAGCAGGAACGCCAAAACAATTCGCTTCCATCCAAGCAGCAAACCTGCTGCTGCCATTAGTTTCATATCTCCACCACCAAAGCCTGCGCCCTTGGTAAGCCATATTACAATTTGCATAAATGCACTGACTGCAAAAAATCCTATCAGATAATTTCGCCAGTTTTCCAAGTCTGTAATCACTTGAATAAAACCTAAAACAAAAATAACTACATTGATTCCAAAAGGAATTTCATAAGTCCTAAAATCAATCACACTTAACACAATAAGTGCTGATACTAAAAAGCAATATAAAACACTGCCTATTTGAAAACCATTTACATAAAACACAACAAGATACAATATCCCATTGAGAAATTCTACCAAAGGATATTGTATTGCTATATGTGTTTTACAATTTCGACATTTACCACCCAGGCAAAGGTAGCTGAAGATCGGTATTAATTCATACCACTTCAGCTGATGCCCACAGTTCATACAATGGGAACGTTCCTTTGCAATATTTTCACCTTTCGGAATTCTGTAAATACAGACATTCAGAAAGCTTCCAATTACAATTCCATATATAAAAATTATCATATAAAGAATAATTTCCGGGGTAGTCATAGGGGCATGTCCTTTCACGCATTATGCGTTTTCTTAATTTCTTTTAAATATTTTCTATTAAACATAGCATGGCGTTTAGCACACCAACCTTATTGAATTCACTGAAGAACGTTTGCAACAGTAACTTCTGGAATTAAAATATTATTATTCATTGGATCTGGATTCCATTCAACAGTAATAGAAGGCAGAGTTCCTGCATTTCCATATGTTTTAGAAGTCAGCGCTCCATCACCACCATTAATATCAATAATATTATCAATTTCACCTGCAGCAGTTGTATCTGAAATTGTTGGATCACCTGCCATGCTAAAAGAAACTGTAAAATTGTTTGTAATCTGTGTATCAGGATCAGAAACTGCTGTTTCACATGCCTGTCTTACAGAATCAATGTAATCATTATCAGCAGAAAGTCTTGAACGTTCTACATACTTCATGTACTGTGGTGCTAAAATACCGATTAATACTGCCATAATAGCAATAACAATAATAAGTTCTACCAAAGAGAAACCTTTGTTGTTTGATAATTTTTTCTTCATATTACTTCTCTCCTTTTATTAAATAATTTATTTTAATAAACCGTCCCCTATAAACGGAATATCAACATTTTATAGAATAGATTAGATGTTATCTAATCCTTCATACATTGTCATCATCGGTGCTAATACTGCTCCAATAATCACCATTACAATTACAGCCAATATAATGATAATCAACGGTTCCAACGCCGCCATCAATGACTGAGTGGTGATTTCCACTTCTTCTTCATAATAATCCGCCAGCTTGCTGAGCATTTCTTCCATATTACCGGATTCTTCACCGATTCTCGCCATATGATGTACCATCGGCGGAAATAATCCACATTCTTTAATCGGTGCCGACAATGGCACACCAGCAATAACAGATTCTTTTGCATCTAAAAGTGCTTTTTTAAAATAATAATTCGTCATTGTTCCGGCCGTAATATCAATCGCTTCCACCAACGGAATACCCGCTGCAATCATAGTGGACAAAGTTCTGGCAAAATTAGCCGCTGCGGATTTAATTGTCAATTCACCAAATAACGGCATTTTCAAAGCAATTTTCGCAAGAATCCCCTCACCTCTCGATGTACTTTTGAACCATTTAAAAAATACCGCAAGTAAAACAATAACCGCTACTACAATATACCAGTATTTTTGCATAAAATCGCTGGCTGCAACAACCGCCAGTGTGATTCCCGGCATTTCCACATCCATATCTTCAAACATTCCGCTAAAGCTCGGAACTACCACATTCAACATTACAATAATCACAACAACCGCAACGATACAAACGATAATCGGATAGATACTGGCTTTTTTAATCATACCCTTTAATTTCGCCTGACGTTCGAACTGTACTGCCATTCGTTCGTATGCCGTATCCAAACTACCGGAAGCTTCACCAGCCGCTGTCATCTTAATCATAATCTTTGGAAACACATTTTCCACATCCAAAGAATCCGCAAGGGTTTCACCCTTTTCTACGTTTTTACAAACATTGGTCAATACCTTGCTGAACATTTTATTTTCTGTAGCCTCCGAGAGCATCTTCAATGTTTCAATAATGGTTACACCCGCTCTCTGCAAGCTCACAAACTGTCTACAAAACAAACACAAATCTCTTGTAGTAATTTTCTGTCCAATATTTATCTGGATATCTTTCTGAAGCACACCAGCTTCGCTGATTTCCGTCAAATACATGTCCCTGTTTCTTAACTCTGCCTTTGCTTTTTCCAGAGTTTCTGATTCAATTTTCCCTTTTATCTCTTTACCTGACTTAGTTATCGCCCGGTATATATACTCTGCCATTGTTTTCCTCCTTACGAATCAAATGATACTTTCAGCATTTCTGTAACAGAGGTAGTTCCATCAATTACATATTCTGCTGCTCTCATACGCAATGTTTTCATTCCGTTTTCCAATGCTACATTTTTAATTTTATCAGCATCTTCATTATGAGCAATTACACGCTTCAACTGCGGTGTAACTTCCATAATTTCATATACACCGATTCGTCCTTTATAACCTGTATTATCACATCTATCGCAACCGCAAGGTTTGTACAACTTCAAAGGTCTGTCCACGGAATATCCCAGAAGTTCTTTTTCTTCCATCGTAGCTTCATACTCTTCTTTACAATCTGCACAAAGCCTACGCACAAGTCTTTGGGCAATGATACCAACTACAGAATCCGCAATCAGATAAGGTTCAATTCCCATATCGCAAAGACGGGTTACCGTACTCGCTGCACTGTTTGTATGAAGTGTCGAAACTACCAAGTGACCTGTGATAGAAGCCTGAACCGCAATCTGTGCTGTTTCTGAATCTCGAATTTCCCCAATCATAATGATATCAGGGTCCTGTCGGAGAATAGAACGTAACGCAGAAGCAAAGGTTAAATTCGCTTTTGGATTTACCTGCACCTGATTGATCCCGTCAATATTAGCTTCCACCGGATCTTCTACCGTGATAATATTTACATCTTCTTTATTCAATTCACTCAATGCGGTGTAGAGTGTAGTTGATTTACCACTACCTGTTGGACCTGTTACCAGGAGAATTCCATGAGGATTCTGCAAAATATGATCAAATTTTTCCAGTTCATCATCATTCAAGCCCAAGCGACGTTTTTCCAAAGTCAATGCATTCTTAGAGGTAAGACGCATAACCACTTTCTCGCCGTATACAGTTGGTAACACAGAAGCACGAATATCATATTCCTGTCGGTCAACCATCTGTGTAATTCTACCATCCTGTGGTTTACGTTTTTCAGAAATATCCATGCCACCAATAATTTTTATTCTGGCAACAATGGCCGAAAGCAAACGTTGTGAATATACCATTCTTTCATACAACGCACCATCAATACGATAACGAATGCGAACCTGTCTTTCCATCGGTTCAATATGTATATCAGACGCTCTCTGTCTTACCGCCTGCTCAATCATGGATTTTACAAGCTGTACAATCGGAGAACTATTTACATCTTCATTATATAATTCTTCGCTTTCTTCAATTTTTGCTTCTTTCTCTTTTGCATACTCATCCACAGCACTGTATACTTCTTTTTGGCCGAAGTATTTATCCAATGCCATGTTCAAACTTCTTCTAGTTGTAATTACGGTTTCTACCTGAAGGTTAGTGACTATATTGATATCATCTACCGCTTCTATATCCAGCGGGTCCACCATAGCAACCCTGATTACATTTGGATTGTCCTCTGCATATTCAAATGGAATCATCATATGCTTTTTCAACAGCGCGCTTGGTACTAATTCAAGAATTTCCTCTTCAATCTTTGCATTCGATAAATCTACATATGCTAATCTAAGCTGTTCTCCTAATATTTTCACAATGGTTTCTTCAGCAACAATGTTGCCTTCCACCAATGCTTCCCCCAACTTACATCCGTTTTCCTTTTGAATCTCCAAGCCCTTTTGCAGTTGTTCTTCTGTTATAATCCCTTGGTTAATCAAAAGATCTCCCAACCGCAATCGTCTTCTGTTTATGGCCATTTATAGCACACCCTTCCACTCACTCTATAGTTTACTTTAACATTTACGTAAAACTTTAGCAACTATTTTCCCAAAGTTCCGCTTTATTTTATACTTTTCTACAAATTACGCAAATGTTTTTTGTGCAATTTTGCTTATCTTCTTCGCATTACTCTTCTATATTCTACCACATTCGACCAAATAATGCACTATATTTTTCAACATTTATTTCACTTTTTTGTATTCCATCATAACTTTTTCGTGATATTTCGTTAAGTTCTGACATATTGGAGGTATCACCATATACAAAAGTGCCAAACAACAACAGTGCTACCACAAGGCGAATTATGAAACCGCTTTTCCCTCTCCGTTCGCCTTCTTCTTTTTCTTTATTTTCTGCAAAATATTTAAGGCTTCCTTCATTTCCAAAGGAAGCCCTTGCCATTAATAATTTTTCTTCTCTTGCTTCCATAAATTACCCCTGTTTCAGTTTTATTCCTTAGTAATATATGAAAGCATTTTTTATTTTACTACTATATTAA
>CAYVCL010000029.1:0-34249 GCA_964450185.1 uncultured Lachnospiraceae bacterium
TGCATATGTGTTGCATACCGTTTGAAATCCAGCACATCTGACAACTTTCCACAACCTCTGTAACCCTTGTAAAATCGGGCTTTTCTCGAATCTTGCGTTGACCGCAGATTATCTCTTTGAGAACTGTGGTGCACGACGTGCAGCTTTGAGTCCGTATTTCTTTCTTTCTTTCATACGTGGATCTCTTGTTAAGAAACCAGCTTTCTTAAGTGCTGGACGGTATTCTCCGTCTGCCTGTAATAAAGCTCTTGAGATTCCGTGACGGATAGCACCAGCCTGTCCTGTGTATCCACCGCCGTGTACATTAACGATAACATCAAATTTATCTGTTGTTTCTGTTAATGCTAAAGGCTGACGTACGATAACCTTTAATGTTTCTAAACCGAAATATTCATCGATTGTTCTTTTATTTATAGTAATGTTTCCTTTACCAGGTACTAAATAAACTCTAGCGATTGATTTTTTTCTTCTACCTGTTCCATAGAATTTTGAATTCTTAGCCACTTGAAATTACCTCCTTGTCAATTAAAATGTTAATACTTCTGGCTTCTGAGCTGCATGATCATGTTCTGGTCCTGCATAAACGTGAAGCTTTGTATACATCTGTCTTCCTAAAGGTCCCTTTGGAAGCATACCTTTTACTGCAAGTTCGATAACTCTTTCAGGCTTCTTAGCTAACATTTCTTTTAATGTTGTTTCTTTCATACCACCAACATAATCTGAGTGATTGTAGTAGATTTTCTGCTGTAATTTCTTACCTGTTACTTTGATTTTATCAGCGTTAACTACGATTACGTAATCACCTGTATCAATGTGAGGAGTGAAGATAGCTTTGTTCTTTCCTCTTAATACTTTAGCAACTTCTGATGCTAAACGACCTAATGTATATCCTGTAGCGTCAACTACATACCATTTTCTTTCAATTGTAGATGGACTAGCCATAAATGTTTTCATTGGTTTTCCTCCTTGTAAAGTTCCACTAACTACATCTAATTTATTATGCAAAGATTACATCTTTTCGGGGCTTTGAAAAGACGCTATAGGAATCAGTGTGTCCGTCACTGACCTTCGCACAGTAAAATATTATAGTATACTTTGCATCGTGTGTCAACTGAATTTTTCCAATTTTGTGAGGTTTTTCTACTTATTTTATCTTACATTTTACTGTTTTCTTTTTTACCACGTTGCTGGCGGTGTCTTTTGCATATACCGTAACGGTGTAAGTTCCTTTTTTCTTCACTTTAACAGTATAGGCTTTCTTGGTGTTGAATGTGTTTTTCTTTACCACTTCTCCATTGTATTTTACTACATACTTATATTTTACAGTACCTTCCGCACCTACTGTACCAATCTTTATTTGCAACTTTTTATTTTTACCTGATACTTTCAACGTATCGATTGCATACTTTTTCAACACCTTATAAGATTTTATCGTTTTGACAGCAAGTTGTCCACTTTCATCCTTCACCTTAACATATAATGTATAAGTACCTGATTTTTTCGGGCGGAATACTGCCGAACTCTTTGTACTGAAATCGCTAAGCACCACTGTCTTGCCCGCATATTTATAACTAAACTGATATTTTAATATGCCTTGTCCGCCCTTTACTGCTGCCTTCATTGTAACCTTGTTGCCTACATGAACCTTTTTGCTGGTATGACTCAATTTCAAATTCAGCACTTGCAGTTTTTCCGGTTGCTTTGTTGGTGCTGGCGTATTACTTGGGCTTAATGTACTGGTTGGTGCCGGTGTATCACTTGGGCTTGGTGTACTGGTTGGTGCTGGTGTATTACTTGGCATTGGCGTATTACTTGGTATCGGCGTATTGCTTGGTACTGGTGTATTACTTGGCACTGGCGTGTTGCTTGGTATCGGTGTATTGCTTGGTACCGGTGTATTACTTGGCACTGGCGTATTGCTTGGTACCGGCGTATTACTTGGCATCGGTGTATTCGTTGGTATCAATGTACTGGTTGGCATTGGTGTACTGGTTACCGTCGGTATTGGCGTGTTCGTCGGTGTTGGGGTTGGGGTGTTTGTTGGCGTTGGGGTTGGGGTATTGGTCGGTGTTGGTATTACTGTTGGTGCTACTCCAAAATAGGCGGCTGTGGTATCATCTGTAATTCCGGCTACTGTAGTTCCCTTTGGAATTAACTTAATCTCTATTCCTTCAATGGCACCATCTATCCCAAATGTTCCTGACACTCCCTGATTCTTTGTCCATCCAAGCCAACCTTTATGTCTATTATAAGTCCGATAATAAACATCATAGTTTTCTGCCAAATCACCATATAAATCAAGCTGAATCGCCTCAATGTCTTTTCCCTCTCCCGCTATTTCGCCGCCATTCTGCCATTGTGTCCACTTCTGTCCAATGTATGCCCGCATCTTAATTCCGTCATTATATAACCCATTAATTTTTAATTTTGCAATTCTTCTGCCTTGTCCCTCTGTGCCGGATAAACTGCCATCGCTTACCCATGCATCATAAGAATCGTTTCCATCTACTGCCGAAGCATAAATCACTTCGCAATTATCCTGATATAACACATAATTTAAGTTGTGTTCTTTCGCATATTTTTCCATAGCAGAATCCGGGGTACAATAAACCGTTAACTGGCTTCCACATCCTAATAACACTCCGTCTTCTACTTGTTTTATGGTATCCGGTACCACAATCGCCTGTAATTTAGGATAATTACTAAATGAACAAGTCCCTAAATAGATAAAATCTGTACTTCTTGGAATTATCACTTTCTCAATATTCGTATTATTGTCATCTGTGAACTGATTTCCGCAAAATCCTCTCCATCCGGTGCTGTTTATCTTTTCTCCCAGAAACTCTGTAGGCAAGGTAATCGTTGTATCATCACCTGTATAAGAAGATACGGATAATCTCGCCTGATCATAACTATATACATAATCCCCTAAAACAAAGGTATGATAAAGCTTCAACTGACCTCTGTCTTGGGACATTCGTTCCATAGATAAATCAAACCAATATCTATTCCTACTGCCAACTCCATCATCCCATGTAGCATCGCAATAATGCCACATCCCATCAAAATAGCAAACTGTCCACGCATGAGGGCTCATATCCCCCCCTGCATAATAATCGTCCAGTTCTTTGTCAAAATAATCATACATATAAGTACCGCCAGTAATCGTTGCTGCCGGTATTCCTTCTAATCGTAGCATGGCTGTAAAAAGATTCGCATATCCAAAACATACTCCTTTTCCGGTTTTAAATACATCTACCGCTTCATTTTCTGTATTAAATGTATAAGTCACATGGTCCAGAACCCACTGATATAGTGCTTCACACTTCTGGTAATCATTCGTACATCCGGCTACAATACTGTCTGCCTTTGCTTTCATTTCCGCTTCACTACTTCCTAGATAGCTGGTATCACTAAGCATGGATTGTTCATTCACCTTTTTCAATACATTTAACTGCTTTTCTCCCATTTTGTAGGCAGTATCCTTGGGAAAAAATGGTTCCCCATCCTCTATTACCATATGGAGTCCACTATAGAAATTATAATAATTGCTGCCATTGTGCACATACCAGACAATAATGATATAATCTCCATCTTCCCAGGAATCCAACGGAATTTCAAAAGTGTAATTATTACCATCTACTTTTCCAACTACATCCAGCTTTTTTTCCTCTCCCCCAATACCTTTTCGGTATTGTATGCCAACAGCCTTACAGTTGATTCGGCATGTATCCACTACCAACTGCTTCTTGTCCGGGTCAATGGTCATTTTCGTATAGCCATCTACATTTTCTGTCATTTTATACTGCATAGTGTAATAACGGTCTTCTTCTGCATACTTGCCTGCCTCTGCCTGCATCGGTATACATAAAAGTAATAAAAACTGACAAAAAATAAGTAACCCTAAACTTCTAATTTTCTTTTCTTTCGTTCCCCTTAATAACTTCATAGTATTCTCTCCTTTAAATTTCTTCTAAATCCGCTTCCGGATATTTAATTTTCACCAATGTAAGCCCCTTGGCAGGTGCCGTATTTCCCGCCTTGGAACGCTCTTTTGCCTCCAGTATTTCCTTCATATACTCCGGCTCCCAGAAAGCCTGTCCCGCATCCATCAACGTTCCTGCAATAATTCGAACCATATTGTAAAGAAAACCGTTTCCGGTGATTCTTATGGTAATCACATCTTCCTTTTTCGTGACTTTGATGTCATAAATGGTTCTTACCGTACTTTCCACCTCTGCATGAATACTGCAAAAACTTTTAAAATCATGCTCGCCAATAAGATAATTGGCAGCTGCCTGCATTCGCTCTATATCCATTTTGTAATAAGTAAAGTGTTCATACAAGCGGTGCTGAGGTGACGGAAATTTTGCATTGTAAATTTTATACTCATATGTTTTTACCGTTTCCTGATAGCGGGGATGAAAATCCGGTGCCACTTCCATGGAGTGCTGAATTTTAATATCCTCCGGCAAGCTTACATTCAACGCATAGGCTACCTTCTCTCCCGGAATTTTCGCATTTGTATCAAAAACTGCAATATTTCCAAAAGCATGTACACCTGCATCTGTTCTGCTTGCCCCAATCACAGTAATATCTTCTTTTAAAATTCGGGACAGTTCTCTGTTTAATACGCCTTCAATGGTTTCTGCGTTAGGCTGTACCTGAAAACCATGATAATTTGTCCCGTCATATGCAATTTTCAAAAAAATTCTTCTCATGATTTCACCTCAGTCTATATTGGAAGATAATTTCCTGCGATGCCGCCGGCAACCAATACAAGTAAATATAATAAGACGCAAACCAGTGCTTTTTTATCCTCTAATTTATAAATTAACGGTTTCATTTTCGTTCTTCCCTCACCGCCGCGGTAGCATCTTGACTCCATTGCCATTGCCAAATCATTGGCACGACGGAAGGCTGACACAAACAACGGAATTAAAATAGGCAGCATGGCTTTTACCTTTTTTAACAGATTTCCATTTTCGAAATCGGCACCTCTGGCTATCTGCGCCTTCATAATTTTATCTGTTTCTTCCATTAAAATAGGTATAAAACGCAATGCAATCGCCATCATCATTGCAATTTCATGCACCGGCACTTTCACTTTCTTCAAGGGTGCCAACAGACTTTCCAAGCCGTCAGTCAACTGATTTGGCGTGGTAGTCAGTGTCATAATGGTTGAACCCACAATAAGCATCACAAACCTTACTATCATGTAAAATGCCATGATTATCCCTTCATAAGTGATGGTAATTTTCCAAACTGAAATAATCGGCGTTCCCTTGGTAAATAACATATTACAAATCACCGTCAACGCCAAAATCGTCATTACAGGCTTTAAGCCCTTCACCATAAATTGAAATGGCACTTTTGACATTTTAATTACAGCCAGCAACCATATTGCTGCGATAATATAGGCTGTAATATTTTTAAACAGAAATAGTGAAATTATATATACGAAGGTAGCAATCAGCTTCACTCTTGGTTCTAATCTGTGCAGACGGGAATTTGTCTGATAATATTGACCTAATGTAATATCTCTTAACATGATTTACCTTCCTCTTAAAACTTTCCATATTTCTTGTTTCGCTTCTTCTATCGTAGTCATATTTGTTTCTACAGAAAAACCTTTCTTCCTTAATTCCTGCATCAAATAAGTCACCTGAGGAACACCAAGACCAATTTCTTCCAGCTCTTTTACATGGGAAAACACTTCCCTTGGTGTCTGGTCAAACAAGATTTTCCCCTTGTCCATCACCAAAATTCTCTCCGCATAGTTGGCTACATCCTCCATGGAATGAGAAACCAGAACAATGGTCATATTTCTTTCCTTATGAAGCTTTGCCAACTGGTCTAATAATTCATCTCTGCCTTTCGGGTCAAGTCCCGCAGTAGGTTCATCTAAAATCAGTACTTCCGGTTCCATTGCCAACACTCCGGCAATCGCCACACGTCTTTTCTGACCTCCTGACAGCTCAAAGGGCGAAACGTAGAATAATTCCTCCGGTATGCCCACCTGACGTAATGCTGTAAACGCACGAAGTTCTGTCTGTTTTCTATCCAGTCCTAAGTTTTTCGGTCCAAAACATACATCCTGAAATACATCCGCTTCAAACAGCTGATGCTCCGGATACTGAAATACCAGTCCTACCTTACTGCGAAGCTGCTTTCTGTCATAATCCTTGTCGTAAATATCCTCTCCATTATAATAAATGCTTCCGCTGCTGGGCTTTAACAATCCATTCAAATGCTGAATAAACGTAGATTTTCCCGAACCGGTGTGTCCAATAATTCCTAAAAACTGACCGTCAGGAATAACTACGCTGATATCCTCCAATGCCTGTACCTGATGACCTGCATCTCCATATATATAATTTAATTTATCCACAATAATTGCCATGATTTCACCTTCTTACCCACATTTACAAAGTTCTTCCACCAACTCTTCCACCGTCAAAATGCCTGACTTTATTGGAAGACCTGACTTTTTCAACTCATATGCTAATTGTGTTACCTGAGGAACATCCAGTCTTAATTTATGCAATTCTTCCACCTTGGAAAAAATTTCTCTCGGAGTCCCCTGCATCACAATTTTACCCTGATCCATGACAAACACTTTATCTGCGTAAATCACTTCTTCCATATAATGGGTTATGTGAATAATAGTAACTTCCTCTACCTGATTCAAAGCCCTGACAGCTCGCAGCACTTCTTTTCTTCCGCTTGGGTCTAACATCGCTGTGGCTTCGTCCAAAATAATACACTTTGGGTGCATGGCAACTACACCTGCAATTGCCACACGCTGTTTCTGCCCACCGGACAATTTATTCGGTGACTTCTTGCGATGCTGCCACATTCCTACTGCCTTTAAGCTTTCTTCCACCCTCTCCCAGATTTCTTCTGTAGGAATCCCCATGTTTTCCGGTCCAAATCCCACATCTTCTTCCACCACAGAACCGATAATCTGGTTATCCGGATTCTGAAACACCATTCCGGCACTCTGCCTTACTTTCCAGAGATTTTCTTCTTTGGATGTGTCCATGCCATCTACCCACACTGCACCTTCGCTTGGGTAAAGTATGGCATTGATATGCTTTGCCAAAGTGGATTTTCCCGAACCGTTATGACCTAAAATCGCCACAAACTGTCCCGGCTCCACTTCGATATTCACATCATCTACTGCACGTTTAATATCTACCACATTTTCTTCTTCATCCCGTCGGATGTACTCATGTATCAGATTTTTTATTTTAATCATTTTCTCGTCCTTATATTACCGCTACACTTGTTAACCACATTTCATTGTACTAAATAACTTTTCTGCTGGCAAGCCGGAAAAGGTTCTTTATCTTTTATGCTTCTTATAATACCTCATCCCCACCAACGCTCTCTTATAAATCCGCCGCATCCGAGCCACATCTTCCTCTGTCATAACCCCACAGCCATAACTGCTCTCTAACACAAAGGAAATGATTTCTTCTCGTTCCCGTTTGCTCATCGATGGTAAAAATCGCTCTAGCCATAATTTAAATTCTTCCGAAGTGGAAGTAATCTCTTCCGGCATACCTGCCTGTTTCATTTTTCTATACATAAGGCTGAAAATAGCTTGGATTCTTTCATTGGTACTTTCTTTTTTATCGTATCCTCTCTTCTTTCGTTCTTTTCGGATTCTCTTTAGAATAATCACAAAAGCAATAAGAATCAGTCCTATAAGCATAATTCCAAAAAACCATCTGTTTATCTTTTTCCACTGTACATCATCTTCTTTTAGCTCTGGTGGCGTATTTTCCGTCAGGGTAATATTTTCAGAAGCTTCTATCGCTTCGTCCGCCACATCCTTTTGGTCTGCTAAATCTTCTTCTCTGGTGATGGTCTGTAACACTCCGATATTTCCCTGAGTGGTTTCTACCGGAATCCATCCAACTCCCGACCTATAAATTTCTGCCCACGCATGGGAGTTGTCCGACTGAAGCAACGCTGTATAATTTCCATCCGAATCTTCTGAAAAAATACTTTCCGGTGCAGCGTAACCGGTTACGTATCTTGCCGGAATCTTAAAGCATCGAAACATAATCACCGCTGCCGAAGCAAAATGAGCACTGTACCCCTCCTTGGATTCGTACAGGAAATATTTCACAAAATCTTTGTCCTCCGGAAGTTTCGAAACCTTCAAATTATATGTACAATTAGACACCAGATAGGTGGTAACATATTCTATAATTTTTTCCGTATCCGTGAGTTTTTGCTCCTCGCACTGCTCCTTTAATTCTTCAAATCCTTCCGGAAGCTGCAAATAATTTTGTTTTGCAAAGGCTTCATAGGAAGCCTCCGTATAATTTAAAATGCTTTCTTCTTGTGTTGTGGAAGACTCCATATATTTTAAATACTGTTGCAATGGATAGTAGGAAAATTTGTCCTCTGCTTTCGTCTGACCTTTTACAAAACCATCGCCGCCCTGTATTTCATAATAATCATTCAAATATGCACAATAGGGTACAAATGTATATTTTTCTGTGGCATTGATGCGCTCTACCGTAAGGATTCCCATATCCTCCCCTTCTTCTTTTTCTGCGGATTCTTTATATAGATATCTAAGAAATGGAAGATTTTGAATATAAAGAGCGGCATCCCCTTCCACATGCCAATGCACCGATGCATTTTGAAATATCTTTTCATTTGCTTCTTCCCATTTATCCCCCTGATATTTGCTTCCAACATATCCTTTTAAATAAACGGTTTCTGTAGGCTGTATGGTTGAGGTAACCAACAAATCATCCAAGTTTGCCAGTGAATAACCGGATTCATCCCCCAGACTGCCATCCACTACACCACCAGCTGTGGTCTTTACCTTGAATTCTTCCTTGCCACCGGAAAATGCAGGCATATACTCTACTAAAAATTCAATCGCCTTGCCCTCTAAGATTGCACCTAACTGCTCCATCTTTTCCGGCTTCTGACTGGTTAACGGCATAAATACAAAGAAGCTGAATACCGATGCTGCTATCACACCCAGTCCGGCACCTAAGATTGTCTTTTTCTGTACCGAGGAAAATGAAATCTCATGCTTCTTTTCCTGCACATATGCTCTTTTATTTTGCACTCTATGCTCTGCCACCACCTGACAAAAATGCATTCCCATCATAGCCATGGCATTTTCATTAACTTCTTTTCCTAAAAACAGAATCACCGTTACAATGGGTATTTCCATAAGAAGCACAAATAAAACATCTGTTTTTATAATAGAAAAGAATCCCAAAACAAAGGTCAGACCTATAAGAAACAAAATCACAAACAGTGTCATTTCGTTCTTAGACAATTCCGGCGAACCCACCGGAAATTCACTCTGATACCTTAAATTGGCTGAATGAATCATAATATTTTTGCAATCTTTGATGCCCTTGGCTAAATATTCTATATTAAACACAACCACAACAACATAAATCACCGCAAGACCACACGCACAATATCTCCTGTACTTTTCTGCCTTTTCTATACAAAACAAAAGACACCATGCCACGCCAACTATCGCTATAGCGATATAGACAGCACTCTGATTACATGAGAAAGGAAAGGCTGAAAAAATCCCCAGCCAGATTCCAAGCATACCGCCCAGAAAGCTCCAAAGAGAAAGTGCCAGACAACTCAAAGAGGACAGATGTTTCCCATCTGCCCATACTACTTTTTTCTGCTGTAATTTAATTTTCTGTTCTTCCTTCTCTTTGATAGAATCTTCCTTTGAAGTCCATCCTGATAACGTAAAGATTTTCTTCATGTTCCACCGGCTCCTTCACATATATGTCTTCCACCGCGTTTTCGTCTATTGCTGTATTTACTAATGCTATTTCATAAGCTCGAAAACTTTCTTCGTCTTTTACATACCTATAGGTATATTCTTTTTCATATTGCCATCCGATAAAATGAGAAATATTTTCTTCCAGCAATTCATAAGATAAGGACGATGCTTTGTCATAAAACAAATCCAATTCTTCTCGTGCTGCTTTTTCATATAAATCCTTTGTAAAATCCAGATAAATGAAAATCTCATTTCCGGTGGTTGCTATATAATCACGCATAAGCAGCATATCCATTTTCGCTGTCAGCTTCCAGTGAATCTGACGGATATCATCTCCATTTTGAAATTCACGGATTTCATATACCTCTCCCAAATCTTCTCCCGAATTCCCTGTATACTCCTGAATCTCCCTTTTCTCTTCTATTTTAAAGGAATCATTCCAAGGCAACACGAAAATTTCTTTTTCTCTGGTATCTACCTTACACCCCTTATAAAATATCCCAAGGTAATCATACACTCTAACTTTCCCTAACCGCACTCTAACCACACCACAATGTGATGGAGTTAAAATAAGCTGTAGCTTTATTGTACCTTTTGTGTCTACAATTCCTTCTAATATTTCTTTCTTCTTTTCTCTGGAATAAACATCTTCATAGTAGATTTCTGCTTCCACATGGGAAATAGGTATTTTTCCCAGATTCATTCCACAAAAGTAAAGAAGGATATCCTCGCCTCTGGTAATGGTGCTTTCTGTTAATTCTAACTTGCCACTGAAATGTCTTTGTATATACCATACCTGTAAAATACAAAACAGTAGCAAGCCAATTTCAATTCCCATAACAAAATTCATGATTTTAGCTTTTGTTACCAGAAAGGCACACAGGGAAACCAGAAATATTATTATATGTATCTTTCTATTTTTCATATTTACCTTCCGGTCTTGGCATTTTTACCTGTTTCATAATTTCTTCTAATATCCTGTCTGTAGATATATGTTTCAATCTTGCAGTGTGACCTATTTTAATTCTATGTCTTGCCACATCCGGGAAAATTTCCCTTACATCATCGGGAATCACGAAATTTCTCCCCTTAATGTAAGCTTCTGCCCTTGCCATTCTGGCGACGGCAATGGAGGCTCTAGTACTTAACCCCAACTGAATCTGTTCATGACTTCTGGTTGCCTGTGAAAGTTCCACAATATACTGGGATACGGTTGGATGTATATAAACCCTTTTCACCTGCTCCTGCATTTTTAACAGTTCCTGTTTGGTAATGACCGGTTCTATTTCCTCCAGACCTTCCTTCGGGTCCCATTCGCCTATCAGACTCACTTCATCTTCTTTTTCCAGATATCCCATTACAATACAGATTAAGAATCGGTCTAACTGGGATTCCGGTAACATCTGAGTACCGGTAGCACCCATAGGGTTTTCGGTAGCAATTACCATAAAAGGCTGGGGTACTTTATGGTTTTCCCCATCTACAGTTACTGCGTATTCTTCCATTACCTCCAAAAGGGCTGACTGAGTTTTGGAGGAAGTTCGGTTGATTTCGTCTGCCAAAAACAGATTGCACATAATCGCTCCCTTATGATAGTGAAAGCTTCTGCTTTCTTTATCATACATGGAAAAACCGGTAATATCCGAAGGAAGAACATCCGGTGTAAACTGCACACGATTTTGGTCTAACCCCATAGCTTTCGCAAATGCCAGTACCAATGTGGTCTTTCCCACTCCCGGAATATCTTCAATCAACACATGTCCCTGGGCAAGCACTGCAGTCATTACTTTTCGAATACACTGGTCTTTTCCCACAATGGCTTTTCTAACCTGTGTTAAAATTTCCTCAATTTTCTTTTCCATTATGCTCCTCCTTTCCCTTTTCTGCTTTTCTTATTTTTACTATGCTTCTTTAAATATCGTTTCAAAAGTGTAATCATAATAATGATTTCTAATCCCAGAACGACTGCACCTGCAGCCACAAGGAATGGCCACACATCAATCCATCTTTTTACTACCATACCGGTACTAAAGCCCTGATATTCTCCACTTGCCTCTTCTTCCCCGGTATACGGAACTCTGGTTCCTCTCACCAATAGTCGGTGAGAGTTAATGGCATATGGAGTACAGGTTACAAGGGTACAATAGTCTTTCCCCTTCACAATGTTTAAATCGCTTGTCACATCCGGTTCAACAACCTTAACCTGATCTACCTGATATGCCAAAACTTCGTCTAACACATGAAGATAGAACATATCTCCTTTTTCTAGCAAATCAAGGTCTGTAAACAATACTGCATCCGGCATACCTCTATGTCCGGTCAATACACTGTGTGTACTTTCTCCACCTAATGGAAAGGAGGATCGCTCAATATGACCAATCCCCTTTTGTAATACATTTGCACTTGTGCCATTGTAAATTGGCAGATTTACATCAATTTTGGGAATCGTAATGTAACCAATGGAGCTACCAATCCCCAGTAAATCCAAATAGCTTTGTCCGTCTTCTTTCCAATCTCCGGATTCTTCTTTTACAACGATTTTCTGTAGCTGATCATTGTAATTCTTGGCGGCTTCTTTTACAGCATCAATTTCTTCCTGATCAATCTCTGCAACTTGCTCGTCATAATTCTCAATTAATTTTGATGCATTTTCTCTATATAGCATATTGCTGACAACAGGATAAGCCATAATCGCCAGTCCGGATACGATCATTAACACCGAACATATAATCTTAAACTTTCTCATAATTTATCTTCTTAATTCGCTCTTAAGCATTCTGTGGCTTCTTTTTCAATCTAAATAAGATAATAGCTCCTCCACCAACTAAAACGCATCCAATCAGTGTAAATATTAATGTTCCGGCACCACCAGTGATTGGCAAGGTGAAGCCTTTGGAGTTTTTAATGTTGACATTCACGGTTGCTGTGTCATCAGTAACTGCCACATAATTACCCTGACTATCAATATATTCCACATTCACCTCAACTTCCAGTGGCTTAGATAACAAATTGTAACCTTCATTAGTCTTTGTTTCCACCAGATAATAGGTTCCATTGGCAAGTCCTGTCTGGGTTGCCTGTCCATTGCCATCGGTAGTTAATGTTGTCCCATTCACCTTAAGCCAAGCATTTCCTGTACCCGGATCAGATAAGCCGGCAGCTTCATATTCTGCCTCTGTTAATGCACCTGTAGTTCCTGTCGCTACTTTTTTGTACATTTCAAAGGTTACGTCTGACAATGCTGTAGTTCCATCTTCTCCTGTTTTATTAATTTCAATGGCAAAAGAATACACTGTTGCATCATCTGTGATATCATTCGTTGTTTCTGTTTTTCCGTTATTCGGATTAGTGGTATCTGTTGGTATAATGTTATTAGAATAGGTCAATGTAGCTGTATTCTCATTTCCAACTTTCATATCCGCCGGTGCTGTATTTAATGTTGCCTGATATTCTATTACTAAATCTTTTCCTGCATAAGCAGCCATTTCTGCTGGCACAAACTGAATGGTAAATCCATTACCAGTCTGAGTTGGTGTGCTATATGCTGCTGTAGCCACCGCTGTACCATCTACTGTCATTTCTATAGAACTAAGTGTGTCTGTTATATTGGTAGGTACATCTACAATCTGGAAAGTTTTTAAACTTGTTATATTTTCCGGAATACTAATGGTTACCTTATAGTCAACGGTATCTCCTACGCTGTAATCTCCCTTTTCACCATAGGTTGTACTTGTCGCATTTTGTTTTACTTCTTTTGTAAGTTCCGGTTTGTAGTTGGAAACGGATATTTCTGTTATTGCATTACCTGTACTATCTGTTATGCTACCATCAGCACCTACTACAAATTCATAAACAGTAGCACCATCCATGATATATTCTGTATTTGTTCCGATATCCGTTTCGATAAAGCGATAAGTTCCCTGACTAAGACCTTCCACCTTAATTTCACCTTGTGCATCAGTTGTTAAAGTTAAGTCAGCACCTGTGTTATCACCACCGGCACCACTGGCTTTTGTAATCGTTGTCCAAGTTCCGTCGGCATTTTCTTTCTGTAATTCAAACTTTACACCTGCTAAGACATTACCATCTCCCGTCTTCTTAAGTGTAACACCTCCATAGGTTGTTTCATTTTTAGGATAAACGTGCACATCGTACAACCAGTCGCTTCCGTCGCTTGTTGTCATTGGCACAGAAACTAAAAATGGTTTCACCGGAGTTGTAACCGCTGCCGGAGTTGTAGTTTCTACCACAAGATAGATACCTAAAGGAAGGGAACTAAACGTGGTTTCACCGTTAGCATCCGTTTTTTGTTCATTTCCATACTTATTTGCTACCGTCGTATCTAACAGATTCCCCACCACCCAAGTGGAGGCATCTGTGTCACTGTAAGCACCTGACTTAAAGAAACTAGCTACTGTTGGTAACGTCGTTCCTTCCTTAGCATAATAGCTCTGCAAATCATCTACATCTGCCACCTGATATAACGTAAATCCTGCATCCTTTAATGCTACTGCCGTTGAGGGAACATTGTCTTTATCCGCTGTTGTTCCCGTTCCTGCTACTCCCCCGCCAGTATTGTCTTCATACTTATGAATTGTAATACTTCCTGTTTCTGAAGTATCGATGGTTGGTACCGTTGCTGCTACCTGTGTTGCAGGAATTATAAGCATTGCCATAAGCAGACTTAAAATTCCCATAACTAACTTATCTCTTAGTCTTTTCATATTTCTTCTTTCCTTTCCCTCTTAGTTGTTCTCTCTCTCTTTTGAAATTCTTTATATTATAGATAGAAAATACAATTCCAAAACCTGCTATTAAAGTTCCAAGTCCTATCATAATACTTCTTGCCTGACTTCCCGTCATTGGAAGAGATAACCTTAACTGGTTGGTAATTTTAATGGAAATGGTATCTGTTCCCATTTCTAATACATATTCTTCTCCATCTACCGTACAGCCATGAAATCTGTTAATTTCAATGGGAACCGGATTCGCTAACAAACTGTAGCCCAAATAGGTCTGAACCTCAGTTAACCGATAGTTACCATCAGAGAGTCCCTCAAAACTAACTTTACCATCTGAATCGGTGGTTCCTTCCATATAACCTGTGGGTGAATTAAATGTATCATCAACTACCAGTTCGCCGTCTTCTTCTTTCATTTTTTCCAGACGAAGAACTACACCATCCAGAACCTTGTCATTATCTTCTGCATCTACTTTGGTTATCGCAAGGTTTGTATCACTGTATGTATTTGTAATCACAAACTCGCCATTCTGATTTTCCAAACCTCCGCTTATTTCATAACCTGTATTTACATTGAAAACATCTTTATCGTTTATCTTTGTTTCCACTACTTTATAAACGTATTTTGTCTTTCCGTCTGTTGTAACCTGATATTTAGGAATCCCTGTAATGTTAAATGTCCAATCTTGATTCATCATCACATATTCCCCAACCAATGTTCCATCGGAATATACGGCTTCTTCATATTGAGAATCATCCTCACCTTCCAGCTTACGATATAACTTTAACGTAACACTCTCCGGTGCCGGTTCTGCATTTCCTATCCATTCCTTGGTGCCGGAAATGGTAGTATTGGCACTTAAATCATTCGTAATAACTATAACGTCATTATGATTCCCATCCTCGTCTGCAGTGACATATCCATAATAGAGTAGAGTGGATCTCTCTATACTACCCACGTCATTTCCACCCTCCAGAGCAGTTATGCTTTTTAACTGATAATCATCGGTGTCTTCTATTATTTCTTTGATTCTATATCGTGTTCCCGCCGGAATCCCATCGATAACCAACGGTGTTCCAACTTCCAATTCTGTTACAATAGAAGGTTTGAAATCATCCTGATACCTACCTTCCATTTCCATACCTGCAACGTTAGAAAAAGTCACTTGCACTTTGTATTTTTTTCCCGGTTCTGCCTGACCATCTACCAACTGTTTTACTATCGTCAGATTTCCCAGACGAAGCTTATTGGTATACTTTACTCTCAAATTAAAGAAGCTTGTACTGCTTTCTGAGTTGTCCCATTTTTTGAATAAAATGGTATTTTGAGATGGCTTTCCGGTTCCTGAATTATCCGGTGATTCTTCTGTTCGATTATCTTCCACTTCCAAACCATCACCCCGGATTTTTTCTTCGTTATCTTCATACAAAATCCAACTGGTATTAAATACCGAGGTGTCTACATGTTCCTTAATCGATATATAACTTTCTCTACGGAACTGGTCTTTGAAGAGCATCAAATCATTATGTCTTAAATAAACATAACCTTCGTCTACATATTCATAAGATTCTTCTTCACCATCACCGCTTGGATTCAAAATATATGCTGCACCGGTTGCAGGCATTAATGTCTGTGCTGCATAAGAGCCATAATCCGAAATAGAATCCTGATCTTTTGTAAAACCTCCGGTGTGATTGTAAATTATTGGTGCCTTTATATGGAAATTATCCAGATATACTACTACACTGGACCAGTGCGCAAACTGAATCTGCACAATATTTCCATAATCAAAAGTACCTGCCGCTGTTCCATCCAAACAATCCAAAGAATACATCTTGTTCAAATATAATTTAAGTGTGGTCCATTCCTTGGATTTCATATTACCGTTGGTTCCTTCGTATACAGCCTCTGTAGCCCACGCACCAATACGATTTCCACTTGCATCGATTAACGCTACGAAAGGAGCTCCATCACTGGATTCCATATCAACATATGCATCAAATTCCAAATATCCATAATTTTTCATCTGATCCGTATTGATATCCAGATTACCTGTACCAGTATAATCAATCAACGTGGAACGCTTATCTGTTACGTCCTGACCATCTAGGAAGCCCTTTTCTCCGGGATATGTGTATTTTAATACTTGAGTCCGTCCTCCACCGCTGGAAACCGTACTCACTGCCCCAGTCACACTGTAGAACAAGTTTGTTATCGTGGTGTCTGTAATGTCATCAAAGGTTTCATCCACTGCCGGACTTGCTCCTGCAATGTCAGTTGTCGTTCCACTTGTAACCAAGTTATCAATGGATACCGGGAACACCACTTTAGCCTCAGTATCATCGGTTCCCAGTGCAACTTCTTTTACAAAATCAAACAGAGAATTCATTTCATCCGGTATCTCTACTTCTTTTTCTATTTCCAGCTTATTACTTTGCGGGAAATTAAAGGAAAGATACATGTTTGATTCCCAAAGACCTCGTTCCATATAGAACATCGTAAGCGTGTGCTGTTCCTTAGAATCCAGTCTGTCGAAGGTCTTTGTTACATCTCCCGTTGAAATAGAAGTGGTTGCCTCAAGGGTTGCAAAGTTTATTGTTCCCTGTACCGCACCATGATTTCCCCCGATATCCAAAATCAATTCATCATCTATGAAAATCCATACATCATCATCCCCTTGGAACTCAAATGTAATATCTTCATCTCCGGTATCCATAGCCACTTTTCCATTTGATGTCATATAAAAAGGAATTTCCAATTTTACGCCGAAAGCATAATTTAACTGCTTCGCATTTGCAGACTCCTCTTTGTCATTAAACGGAAAGAAGTTGGAATTTGTCGTAGCCCCTGTTGAAGTATATCCTTTTACCAGATTATCTGAGCCAACCCTGTCAAGAAAATATTCTCCTGCGGCAGTCTGCTTCATTCTTAAGGTCTGGTCTGAATTATAACTGTCAAATTCCCAATAGTTATCGTTTAACACAAATGGAAATTCCACATTTTCAAATACATAACCTAATTCCGCACCTGTGCTATTATTCCCTCTAAGAAACCCTTCACTAAAGTACGGTGCAACTATATTATCAGTTCCCATTACCAACTGGCCATTCACCAGTGTATCATTTACTAAGCCCTGTTTTGCCTTAGAATTGTTCGGTGTTCCATTATTATTTTCCCAAATAAAATTCACTAAATCTGAAGTTGATGCACCTGTAAATTCCCCAAAATACAATGGGCTTTGTGTTGTAGATGTGGCAAGACTTGTACCTGAAAAATAATTCGATATGGCACTGTTAAATGTTCTTGCCTGCAGCTTATCATCACTTCCAGCTGTCTGAATAAAGCTTCCAGTCAAAGTATTTCTATTTGTACCCGTCAATTCCACATCAGAATAGTAATCGTAGAACGTAGCCTTGGCATAAAGTATATCATTTTCTTTGGTATATGTTCCTTCCGGAATATCCAAACTCTGGTCCGGAATGCTGACGTATTTCCCAAGCGTCAATGTTCTTGCCGTGTTAGTGTCAACCCAATCACCAACGGTAGCCATAAGTGGTGTAGAATACAGCTTTATTGCATCCTCAACATCACTTTTTGTCACTATTTCTGTGGTATTTCCAGTCTGACTGTCCCCGTCCTGTTTTATATAAAAACCATCATATTCTGTTGAGGTGAGATCAAATGTGAATTTCCCACTGCTTGTTCCTATATTATAAGTCAATCCGGAAACTGCCACACCATTCTTCGTGAATATTACCGTTGCTCCACCTTTGTCTGCAAAATCATGCATCACAAGAATTTCCACCTGTGATACTTCCGGTGTAAACGCTTCCCAAACATCATTTTCTAAATTGTAGCACGGTGTAGCTTCCTCTATCTCCTCAAATCCGGCTGTGGGCACATAGGTACTTCCCCCATCTGCGCTGAAATAACATACCGTATCCGGAAGCACATAATCCGGAAAATTATATTCATAGATATATTCCTGCTTGTAGCTAAGTTCTATATCCACTTCTTCCGATGTACCATCCGAATATACCAACTTAATTTTAGGATTCGTTACCGCTGTTCCTGTATTAAAGTAAACAGTTTTTCCTGATAACAAAGACTTTTCAAAATCAACTACATCAATATTGTATCCCATTTTTGCAGTTCCACTAAAGCTGAACGTACTTCCATAGGTATACAAATTCCCCTTCAATGCCGACGCTGTATAATTTGCTGTTTTATAATAGTGATTTCCATTTGCACTGGTCCAGTCATTCGTATATACAAATAACAAACTATCTGTATCCTGTGCATCATCCAGTTTCCAGCAAACTATATTTTTCCCCTTCAGTGTCGTTATAATTTCCTGTTCCCTTGTACTTAACCCCGTTTCACTCCCCGAAAGCGAACTCTTCCATCCATTTGACGTAACGGTAGTGTTCCACTCGTAAAGCGTTGTTGCCTGACTCCAATCCGGCCCCGAACCGGATTCTGTCAAATTCATTTCTGTTGTATCCAGTAAAAAATAATCCGATGAATATGTAAATAATTCCTTTATCATCTTTATTTCTTCCACGGTATAAGTTGCTGCCGCATTCGAAACAAACGATGTATTATAATGTTTCAGATTTATCAAACCACCAAACAGAAATAACGCCATAACTAATCTTAATACCCAAGTCATATACTGACGTTTTATTTTCATTTTTTCCATAGTCCACTGAAACCTTTTCTATCCAATTTCCCCATATATATCTTATCTTTTCGAAGATAATATCAGTAATATGATTGTAACACACTCACTATGCTGTTTCAACATTCTGATTCCTAAAAATACATTTCTCGACAAAACGAGAGCCATACCACTTGGATATGACTCTCGAAAATCTTAATATTTAGTTAAGTTTTTGTGTCCTATGAATATGACTATTTCTTAATTTTTATTTTTTTGCTCTTGCTGTAGGAGCCGTAGATTCGCTGTCCGTTGGAAGCCTTTTTATATGCTCGCACTTTAACATAATATGTTTTATTCTTCTTTAATTTTCCTATGGTTTTACTTGTTCCGGTAAATCTCAATTTTTTCACGGACTTTTTGAACTTTTTGTCTGTGCTGTACGCCACTTCGTATCCTTTTGCACCGGATACTTTTTTCTTCAGCACAACTTTCATTTTTTTGCCCTTTTTATTAGTAACTGACTTAATTACCGGAGTCCCTACTTTTACTTTTTTCGTATTTCCTGAATTTGGTGCTGTGGTTGGTTTTACTGTGGCTGTTGCCTGAGTTGTTGGTTTTACCGTTACAGTAGCACTTGGAGATACTGTTGGAGTTTCTGTAACACCGGCTGTCGGGCTTACTGTCCCTTGCGTTACAGCCGCTGTCGGCTGCACTGTTGGAGTTACTGCCTTGGTAGGCGTAGCTGTTCTCTCGCCTAAATCCAATTCTTTTTCTTCACCATTACAGGTAATTGTCAGAGTACGGTCATCGATTCCGGTTATTTTTAGATTTGTTCCTTCACAGATAACTGTTTCCTCTGTACCCTGTATATTGTTTTTTCTAATTGCATTATTGGATACATAATACCAGTAACCATCATAATAATACATTCGATTCCATACATCATGTATATACCAATCGGTATATTCTGTGGAATCCGATGTTACATCAACTGCTGTATCTGAAGATGTATCCGATGTCTTCCATTCTCCATGAAGCTTGCTTAACGTGGTTCCAAATTCTTCATCATTTCGCATTAGGAAATAATGTGTTCCATAACTATTTGCAACCGTATCATCCCAAGTAGCATCCACATGATACCATTTTCCATCAATGTTTACTTCTAACCATTCATGAGCGCCACCAGCTACCAGCTCACATGGAATATTTTCTGCTTTCAAAAATATTGCCAAGGCTCTGGCGTAGCCTTCGCATACACCATACCCCTGTACAAGGGAAGTTCCACCCATATGTACTTCTGTTTTTTCTGTGTTTATATAAGTGAGTTTTTCCACTACATATTCATGGCACCATACCAGTTTATCTAAATCTGTCATTTTGTCATCCAGATTACTCTGCACTTCTGCCACCATTTGTTTTACTGTGGCATATCTCTCTTCAAAACCGGCATCTTCCAAACTCAAATGGAACTTAGATAAGTACGGTGTACCATCTTTCGTTTCCATTACGTCTACCTTTAGAAGGTTATATTCATTGTAACATTGATATGGCAGGAATCCTTCATTCTTCTTTACGTCTTCTATAATGGCATAACATGTCATATATGGAAGGTCTAAATCTGAAATATCCTGCACACTGTTGTCCCCAGTTTCCAGCAAGCCAAGATATAGTTCCCTAAATTGTTGCTCTGCATCCGTGGAAGACGCAGCACTGCTGACTGTCGGAAAACATATCAGAAGTGAAGTGATTACCAGTAAACTAATTACCTTTTTGATTCCCTTTGTTTTTCGTATTTCCATGAAATACCCCCATTTCTTATGAAATTGTCTTTGTTTCCATCTTATTTTACCATTTATGGGGGTATTCGTCTATTCTAAGGATTGCACAAAAATACTTACATTATAATAAATGTTTTCTTAATTCTTCTCCTGATTTTGGGCTAAGGTAAGCAGGTGCAATATCAAATACTGTCTTACATCCTGTTACGCCTTCTTTCTGAAGTCTGTTAATAGCTCTTGCGTATGCCATAATTACAGAAGCTGTAAATTCCGGATTAGAATCAAGTTTCAAGCTGTATTCAATTACATGATTGTGTTCATTGTTCCATCCTGTCACACCAGTTCTGAATACGAAACCTCCATGTGGAATTCCACTGTGATTTGCGTTTAATTCTTCTTCTGTAATGAAATGAACAATGGTATCATAATCTGCAAAATAATTTGGCATATTTTTAATTGTTTCTTCGATTTTTGCCAAATCTGCACCTTCTTCAGGTACAACAAAACATTCTCTTATGTGTTTCTGTCTTGTAGTAAGTTCCGGATTTTCACAGTTTCTTACTGCTTCTAAAGCAGAATCCACTGGAATTGTATACTGTTTTCCGTTCTTTACGCCTTCTACACGACGGATTGCGTCAGAATGTCCCTGACTTACACCTTTTCCCCAGAATGTATAATCATTTCCCTGTGGTAAAACTGCATTTGCATATAAGCGGTTCAGAGAAAACATTCCCGGATCCCATCCTGCGGAAATCAAAGCAACATGTCCATTTTCTTTTGCTACTTTATCTACGTTTTCGAAATGTTCCGGTATTTTTGCATGTGTATCAAAACTGTCAATTACATTGAAATATTTTGCATATTCCGGTGTCTGTTCCGGCAAATCAGTTGCACTTCCGCCACAAAGAACAAGTACATCAATTTCATCTTTCATTTTCACTATATCATCTACAGAATATACTTTTACGCCTTCTGTTAAAATTTTCACACTTTCTGGTGCTCTTCTGGTAAATACCGCTACAAGTTCCATATCATCGTTCTGCTTGATAGCACATTCAATACCTTTACCAAGATTACCATAGCCTAAAATTCCGACTTTCATCACATCACCTTTTATCATTTTCATGATACCTTTCTTTTCTGTTTTTCAGATAAACAGACTTTTGTCTGTCATCTAGTTATCATATTATATCAGAAACTTTTAGAATTATAAATATTTTATTTCGTAAATTCCATACAAATTATAAAAGCCCTTCGGATTCCTCCGAAGGGCAAAAATAGCATTTATCTTATACTAATTCAATGATAACTTCCATTGCAGCATCACCCTTACGCTGTCCGATTTTAACGATACGTGTGTATCCACCTTTACGGTCAACATACTTAGGTGCGATTTCGTCGAATAACTTAGCTGTCATATCAACTTTCTTTGTGTTTTTCTTCTTTCCTGCTGCTTCTGCTGGAACTTCTGTTACAGGGTAAAGAACCTTTAACATCTGACGTCTAGCATGTAATTTAGAAGCTTTGTCTTTTTTGATTGTTTTTTCAACTTCATCGTATACAGTAACTTTCTTACCATCTACAACTTCTTTTACTCTCTTACCGTCTTTATCTTTACGAGCAACTTTAGCTGTTACAGTAACTTCTTCGAAGTTATCTTTTTCTCTTACAGCCATAGCGATAAGACCTTCAGCAATCTTTCTGATTTCTTTAGCCTTAGCTTCTGTTGTTTTAATTTTTCCGTAGTATAAAAGGTTTGTTACCTGGCTTCTTAATAAAGCCTTTCTCTGACTTGAAGTTCTTCCCAGTTTTCTATACTTTGCCATTTTTATAATCCTCCATTTGTGGAACATGTAAACATGCTCTTCGGGCTTACTGCAAACATGTTTTTCTTTCCATAAATTGTTTCTATTTTACTCTTCGCTTGGATTTAAACGTAAACCAAGTTCATTTAACTTAGCTAACACTTCTTCTAAAGACTTGCGACCAAGGTTACGAACCTTCATCATATCTTCAGGTGTTCTGTTAGTTAATTCTTCTACTGTATTGATACCTGCTCTCTTTAAGCAGTTGTAAGAACGAACTGATAATTCAAGTTCATCAATGTTCATTTCCAATACTTTTTCTTTTTCATTGTCTTCTTTTTCAATCATGACATCAACTGTCTTTGCATTTTCAGATAAGTCAATGAAAAGATTCAGATGCTCGCTTAATACCTTAGCTGCAAGGCTGACAGCTTCGTCCGGAACTAATGTTCCGTTGGTATATACATCCAATGTAAGTTTGTCATAATCTGTAATCTGACCAACACGAGTATTCTGAACGGTTAAATTAACGCGTTCTACCGGTGTATAAATTGAGTCAACTGCAATTACACCAATTGGTAAATCATCATTCTTATTCTTATCAGAGCTTACATATCCTCTACCTTTTGTGATTGTAAGTTCCATATAAAGCTTAGAATCTGCTCCACCATTTAATGTTGCAATTACCAAATCAGGATTTAAGATTTCAATATCTGAATCTACCTGAATATCTCCGGCAGTTACAACGCCTTCGCCTTCAAATTCAATATATGCTGTTTTTGCTTCATTAGACTCACTTGAGTTCTTGATTGCCAAAGACTTAATATTCATGATAATTTCAGTTACATCTTCCTTTACGCCCGGAATAGAACTGAATTCATGAAGAACGCCTTCAATCTTCACCTGACTTACAGCAGCACCCGGTAAAGAAGAAAGCATAATTCTTCTTAATGAATTACCAAGTGTTGTTCCGTAACCTCTTTCAAGTGGTTCTACAACAAATCTTCCATATTTTTTATCTTCAGAGATTTCAGCAATCTCAATCTTAGGTTTTTCAAAATCGAACACTATAAAGCCCCTCCTTTTGGGTTTAGTTTGACAATAGAATTTCTTACCTTGTCTATTGTATTTTGAGGGTGAATCTATTCCTTTTTAGCCACCGATACCGAAGACGTATGCCTTCGGTGACCGGTAGCTATTAAGTTCATTATCATTCTCAGAATGATTTTAATCTTATTTAGAATATAATTCGACGATGAGCATTTCATTTACTGGAACATCGATTTCTTCTCTTGTAGGAAGTTCTTTTACTGTTCCTTTTAATGCTTCCTGATCTGCTTCTAACCAAGCTGGAACTAATCTAGCGCCTGTAACTTCAAGGATATCCTTATATCTCTGAGAACCTTTGCTCTTTTCTCTGATTTCAATTACATCGCCTGCTTTGATTAAGTAAGATGGAATGTTAACCTGTTTTCCATTTACTAATACATGCTTATGGTCAACAATCTGTCTTGCTTCTTTTCTTGTTCTGGCAAAACCTAAACGGAAGATTACGTTATCTAATCTTCTTTCAAGAAGAATCATTAAGTTTTCACCAGTCATACCTTTCATTCTATCTGCTTTTGCATAGTAGTTTCTGAAAGGTTTTTCTAATACACCATAAATGAATTTAGCTTTCTGCTTTTCTCTAAGCTGAAGACCATATTCACTCATCTTCTTATTTGCTCTTTTTAATTCTCTGTTTGATTTTTTATCTACTCCTAAATAGATAGGATCTAAACCAAGTGATCTACATCTTTTAAGAACTGGAACTCTATTAACTGCCACTGTTTAATACCTCCTAATTAGACTCTTCTACGTTTTGGTGGACGACATCCGTTGTGTGGTACCGGAGTTACATCAGTAATACTTGTTACTTCAAGACCACATGCCTGAAGTGCACGAATTGCTGCTTCACGTCCTGAACCTGGACCTTTTACCATTACTTCTACTGATTTTAAGCCGTGTACCAACGCTGCTTTAGTAGCAGTTTCTGCTGCCATCTGAGCTGCATATGGAGTAGATTTCTTTGAACCTCTAAATCCTAGACCACCAGCACTTGCCCATGAAAGAGCATTTCCTTCAGCATCTGTTAATGTAACGATTGTGTTGTTGAAAGATGCCTGAATATGTGCCTGTCCGCGTTCAACGTTTTTCTTTACACGCTTTTTTGTTACTTTTTTTGCAACTTTTTTAGCCATAATAAAACTAACCTACTTTCTTTCCTAATCAACTATTATTATTTCTTCTTATTTGCTACTGTTCTCTTTGGACCCTTACGAGTTCTTGCATTTGTCTTTGTCTTCTGACCACGAACTGGAAGTCCTTTTCTATGACGGATTCCTCTGTAGCATCCGATTTCCTGTAATCTCTTGATGTTCATAGCGATTTCACGACGTAAATCACCTTCTACAGTCTGAGTTTCATCGATTACAGCACTAATTCTCTTTACTTCATCATCTGTTAAATCTCTAACACGAGTGTCAGGATTAACCTTAGCATCTGCTAAGATACGGTTTGCACTTACTCTACCAATTCCGTAGATGTATGTTAAACCGATTTCTACACGTTTTTCTCTTGGTAAGTCTACACCAGCGATACGAGCCATGTAAATATTCCTCCATTTTCCTTCTGTTGCAGGTCTTTCGCTCAACCTGCCGCCTTTAGTTACTAATTGATTGGGGCATTGGCTGCTGAC
Organism: uncultured Lachnospiraceae bacterium; assembly: GCA_964450185.1. Lineage (GTDB taxonomy): Bacteria > Bacillota > Clostridia > Lachnospirales > Lachnospiraceae > RUG11237. The sequence goes on from CAYVCL010000029.1 coordinate 25,522, forward strand.
ACTAACTTAGTGTGAAAACCGTCTGCTTTCACAGAACCCTTTAGGTTTTCCATATCCTTTCGGAAAGTAGCGCCGTCCCTTTTTGGAACTTGTATGCCCAACTGCTTATAGGCTTAGCCTTTCAGCAGTCTATCCGATAAAGCTTCCTCGGTATCAAAAAGCAATATCCCCAGTGGTTTCCCACTCTAATTCGGTACGAACAACACATCCAGGTGGTTCCTACCACAGCCGCTAAATATTAGACAAGAATTATCCCTGTCTTTGTTTGTGCTTAGGATTTTCGCAGATTACTCTGATACTTCCTTTTCTTTTAATGATTTTGCACTTTTCACAAATTGGTTTTACTGATGATCTAACCTTCACGTTAAATCCTCCTTTCTTTGTGCTACGTCCTGTCGTCCGTGGGTTAGTCGGACAAAATACAGGCATCTTTAAAACGTACGCTCTATAGTATACCATTGGTTTTGGGAAATAGCAAGCAGAAATTTTGAAAATTGTGTTATTTTGGGGGTATTGGTTGACAGACGCTCATAAGGGGGACAACTGATACAATTTCAATATTTGCAGTCTGCCACAACAGTTTAGGCTAGCCGTCATATTTCTTCTGGAGTGTTCTTCAAAATCAAGTAACACTAAGACAAGTCTGTGGCATGCCAAAGCACAGCCCCATCCAAACAAAGAAGGTTCCAGAGCTGTTTGGGTCTGCTCTGAAACCTTCTTTGTTTGGATGGGGCGTACGTGACACCCACACCCTTAATTTCTCTCTATTTACTTGATTTCCGAAATAACTCCACTACTCACTCCGTAGCTTCCTGCACTGATGGTGTAGTTTGCTCCGTTGTTGCTGTCCCAGCTTCCGCTTCCGTTGTTAAAACATACGGTTACGCTTTCTGCATCGTCTAAATCGATAACATATTTATAGGTATAACCTTCTTTTTCTGATGTTTTTGTCATGGCTACACCTGGTACTGTATTCCAGCTTCCGCCTGCTATGCAGTAATGGATATAAGCATTGTCCCAGCTACTGTTGTAGTAGATGGTTGCGGTGTTTCCGTTGGATACTGTATATTCTATAGAAGTTTCAAATACTTCTCCTGAAAAGGAATGGAACCGTGCTGTAATAGTGTAAGTTCCTTCTTCTTCTGGTGTCCATTCTAAATATCCGGTTTTTCCTGCATAATACTCTGTCTTTGCATCATCTTTTTCCACAACAAAAGAATAATAGTTGTAGGAGTCCTGCTGACAATTGATGTATTCTGCTTCTAATGTAACTACAGTTCCTACTTTTTTATCATCTGCTGTTGCAACGAATTTATCCCATTTAGCACCTTCTACTGTGTAATCCATACTGGTTTCTGCAACGTTTCCTTCTGCATCCGTTACTTTTGCATATACAGTATATTCTTTTGCAGTATATGGTGTGTAATTATATGTAGCATCTTCTTTTGCTGTTGTATAAGAAGTACTTGTTGGAATGCTTCCTGCAGCCACAACTGCAAACTGGTAACTATAAGGTTCTGTTCCATTTTCTGCTACTGCGGTAAATGTTGTTTTTGTATAAGTTCCACCTACTGCTTTATCTGCAGATATATTCACAGTCATTCCTTCCTGCAGTTCTTCGATAGTTCCGTTTTTAATTCCGTAACTTCCTACACCAAGGCTGTAATTAGAACCGTTTTTACTATCCCAGCTTCCGTTTCCATTGTTAAAGCATACGGTTGCTCCATCTGCTTTTTCTAAATCAATTACATATTTCCATGTATACCCGTTTGCAGAAGTGTTTTTTTCCATCTGTACACCTGGTACTGTAGTCCATTCGCCATCTCCGGTTTTGTAATGAATATATGCCTGTGACCAGGAATCGTTACTATAATATATAGTAGATTTATTATTTGTAACGATTGTAGTTGGTGTTGGGCTTGGTGTTGCTGTTGGCACACTGGTTGGTGTTGCTGTTGGCACACTGGTCGGTGTTGCTGTCGGTGCTACCGTTGGGGTTGCTGTTGGCGTTGCTGTCGGTGCTACCGTTGGGGTTGCTGTTGGCGTACTAGTCGGTGTTGCTGTTGGTGCCACCGTTAACTGTTTAACTGTTCCATCTTTTACACCATACGTTCCTATACCCACACTATAGTTGCTTCCATTCTTGCTATCCCAGCTTCCGTTTCCATTATTGAAGCATATAGTTGCTCCCTCTGCATCTCCTAAGTCAATTATGTATTTCCACTGGTAACCGTCTTGATCGCTGGCTGCTTCCATCTGTACACCTGGTACTGTAGTCCATTCGCCATCTCCGGTTTTGTAATGAATATATGCCTGCGACCAGGAAGAACTGTAATAAATAGTTGCTAACTGTTCTTCTGTTATGCGATATTCCATAGTCGCAGTTGCTTCCTGACCTAAGTAGTCCTTAACATAATATTTTAATGTATAAGTACCAACTTCTGTCGGTGTCCATGTAGCTGAATACTGCACATTGTTATATGGTGCTATATTAGTTTCCACACCATCCTTAATTACCACAAATTTGTATGTATTATAACGATATCCCGCTTCATACTGCACTTCTGCATTTAACTTAATGGATGTTCCTACCTTCTGAGGTGAAGCTTTCTCTGCTGTGAAGGATGTGATTTCTAATGGTTTTACCTGATAATTTTCTATTGTTTTTCTAACTACGGTTCCGGTTTCTGTATCTTTTACATCTACAAACAAGGTATGTGTTCCTACCGCTTGCGCTGTCCCCATGCCTGTTTCATCTGTAATCATGCGACTAAACTGATATGATGTTGTGGATGCTGTCTGAAATCCATCTGTTATTTCATATTCTTTGCCTTCAAAGATACTTCCAAAACGATATTCATAATTCTGGCTTCCTCCGGCTGCGCTTGCAGTGAAGGTCACAGTATCAACCAATGAAACTGGAGAATCCATGGAAATTGCAAAATCTGTTACTTCTAATGATGCTTTTTCCAAAGTATAAGTCTCAGAGCTTCCATTTAATGTATCATTTTCCACAGCAGCTACCAATACTTTATTATCATTCGCCTTAATGCATATATCTTTTACTGTAAGAGGCACTGTTGCGGAGTTTTTATCTGTTACAGACACAGACCATGTATAATCATCCACAGTATCCGGTGTAATGCTTGAAATTACATTATCTAAATCTGTCACAATAGTTCCATCCGTTGCTGATTTAGAGCCATTTAAAGCATATTTGGTACTCCATTTGGAATATCCGTCAAATACAGTTACTTTATATGAACTTGTCTGTCCTGTAGTCTTATTTGTTGCTGTAATTACTACCCTTATATCCTGCCGGTCCGTTGTATTAAATGTAGTTACCAGACGACACTTGGAAGAAGCACTTTCTTCGGATGAAGCTGTATATGTATATATCGCATTATATCTTCTAAAGAAGTCTTCACGATATTGATTTTGAATTTTATATCCTGTCATTGTTCCCGCATTAATTGCAGCATTTACTCTTTCTACATCTGCGTCTGTAATAACAGAAGACACTTTATTCAACGCATCATATGCAACCCATACAAAACCTGTGTTTTTATAACTAGTTCCATGAGAATTGGCAATTTTCAACGCACCATATTCTCCTGTCTGTTTTTCACCATCTCTGTTTACGTCAATCCAGATGTCATCATCATAACCCACAATTACCATTGCATGTCCGCCATAATCTCTGCTTCCATCGCTACTTTGATAATAGTAATCGCATCGGTCAACTGCATGTTCGCCTGCATGGCTAGGAGAATCTGTTGGAATCAAAGTATAGTTGAATGTTCGAAATCCCGTAGCAAATGCAATGATTTTTCCACTGCTTAATGTAGTTTTTATCACCTCCAAATCTGAATCTGTCGCACTGGTAATTGGTGTTCCTGTATGACTGATATCGTTGATTCTAATAGCTGATTCAATTCTGTTATCTGTTGCAGATTTCCAAGCTTCTTCTGTCGGATACCATGTATATTTGTAATTGGTATAACTAGTACTGATAGGCGCATATTCTGCTGTAGCAGCCCCTACCTTAAGCATAACTTCTGGTGTTTGAGCACTGTAACAACCATTTGATGTAGACGCACCTGTACGAAAAAAATTATACACAAACAATGGAGATAACACATTGTTTTTTTCCTGTGATGATTTATCTCTTGCCTGGTTTATGATATAACTACCTAATTCGTAAACATATGCATAACAAGCACAGGAACCTCCATACTGATTTAAAATAGGAGGAAAATACTTTGCATTTTCATTGATACTGTTATCAGCCGCACTTGGTATTGCAACTTCATCTCCATCTACATCATAAGCCATTGGAAGATTTTCTCCTACTGCCTGATAATATTCTTCCACCGTTTCCACAGTAACGGCTTCTTCAAATATTTCACCATTCTCTTCCATATCTCCAGCAGGATAATCCTCCAGATTGTCGTAAATCTCATCATTCAACTTTGAATAATCAATTACTTCTGTTTCATTTTTCGCTGCCTGCACCACTAAATTTTGTGGCAGTAGCGTGGTTACCATTGCAATCACTGCCAATAAACTAACCGCTTTCTTCCTAAACTTTTTCATTAACATGTTACTCCCTTCTTTATTCTTTACGAAAATTTCATTTTTCTGAAACATTATTTACAGTTTCTTCATCTTTTCGCAATACATCTAGATTACATAATTTCCCATGAAATGTCAAGCCATTTAAACGCCATCAAGCCACCTCATAATTATCCCCCCCAAATAAGCAATTTAATATTGTCGCCTGTCAAGCACAGCCCCATCAAAGCAAACAAAGAAGGTTCCAGAGCTGTTTGGGTCTGCTCTGGAACCTTCTTTGTTTGCTTTGATGGGGCGTACTGACCGCCACTCCCAACATTAAATCCCTTATTTATCTCTCCAAATAATTCTACCCTTAGATAAATCATATGGTGATAATTCAATCGTTACCTTATCACCCGGTAAAATTCTGATGAAGTTCATACGAAGCTTTCCACTGATATGTGCAAGCACCTTATGACCATTTTCTAACTCTACCTGAAACATTGCGTTTGGTAATTTTTCAATTACAGTTCCTTCGATTTCGATTACATCTGCCTTAGACATCTGCATTCCCTCCTTGTAATAACTTAAGTTTGATTATTCGCTTAATTTCTTCGTTCTGAATTTTTTCATTGTTTCGTATTTTATCTACTACTACCTGTTGCGTTTCTTTGATAAGCTGAACATGCTTCTTTCTTTTCTTTTTTGGTTTTTCCATGGTTCTTATTTTACCATCTGCCAAATATACATATTCATCATCTACACCGATAATGACATATAGTTTTCCAAAATCATGTCCTGCCAATGCTTTCGCTAACATTCCAACTTCAAATTTTTCCATTCTGCACCTCTTATAAAGATAAGGATAAAATTTCCGGTTCACCCTCTGTAATTAGCACAGTATTTTCATAATGGGCAGACAAAGAACCGTCTTCTGTTACCACAGTCCAGTCATCGTCTAACCACACCACGTCAAAACCACCAGCGTTAATCATTGGCTCAATGGCAAGTGTCATACCTGCCCGTAATTTCATACCGCGTCTTCTCTGCTTGAAGTTTGGTATCTGAGGATCTTCATGCAAATTTCTTCCAATGCCATGTCCTACCAAATCTCTGACAACTCCATAACCAAAGCTTTCAGCGTAGGCTCCTATGGCTGCTGATATTTCATATAAATGTCTTCCTTCTGTTGCATATTTAATCCCTTCGAAGAAGCTCTGTCTTGTAACCTCAATTAACTGCTTTGCTTCTTTGCTCACTTCCCCTACCATATGGGTACGGGCAGCATCGGAATGATAACCATTGTAAATTACACCTGCATCCAGACTTACAATGTCACCTTCCTGCAAAATTCTATCATGGGTTGGAATTCCATGTACCACTTCGTCATTGACGGATACGCAGATAGATGCCGGATATCCCTGATAATTTAAAAAGGACGGGATACAATTATAGCCTCGAATCAGCTTTTCTCCTAAGATGTCAATGTCTTTTGTGGACATTCCCGGTTTGATTGCTTCTCCCAGTTCTTCATGCACAGCAGCAAGAATTTTACCTGCTTCTCTCATTAATTCAATTTCTTTTGCAGATTTAATTGTAACAGCCATATTTAAGCTCCTAATATCTTTACAATCGCATTGAATACGTCTTCCATATCAACAGTTCCATCTACTTCAACTAATGCACCTTTTTTAGTATAATAGTCAATCAATGGCTGAGTCTGTTCATGATATACACCAAGACGTTTCTTTACTGTTTCCGGCTTATCATCATCTCTTAAGATAAGTTCTTTTCCACATGTATCACATATTCCTTCTGCTTTTGGTGGAATATGTACTAAATGATAAGTTGCGCCACATGCAACACATGCTCTACGTCCAGACATACGGTTAACAATGTTTTCATCTGGTACTTCTACATTAATTGCATAGTCGATTTTTGCTCCTGCTTTTTCTAAAGCTGCATCCAAAGCTTCCGCCTGTGGAATAGTTCTTGGGAAACCATCTAATACATAGCCATTTTCGCAGTCTGGCTGTGCAAAACGGTCCATAACTAAATCTACTACTAATTCATCCGGTACTAAAAGTCCCTGATCCATATATGTTTTTGCTTTCTGACCAAGTTCTGTACCATTTTTAATATTTGCACGGAAAATATCTCCGGTAGAAATATGTGGAATATTATATTTTTCAGCAATTTTCTTTGCCTGTGTTCCTTTACCGGCACCAGGTGCTCCTAACATGATTAATTTCATGAATTCTTCCTCCATTCTCTGCTATTTTTTCATTTAGCACTCCTTATCTGTTACAAATATTGCCGGGAACCCTAAGACTCCCAGCAATATCATTATGTAATGCTATGCATCACCTTTATTTATCATTCAAAAAACCTTTATAGTATCGAACAAGCATCTGTGATTCAATCTGTTTGATTGTTTCTAATACAACTCCGACGATAATAATCAGTGATGTTCCACCGAATGTTACCTGTGCGCCAAACACACCGTTGAAGAAGATTGGAATAACCGCAACAATAATCAAGAATACTGCTCCGATAAATATAATGTTGTTAAGAATTTTTGTCAAATAATCTGATGTAGGTGAACCCGGACGAATACCAGGAATAAATCCACCCTGTTTCTTTAAGTTATTTGCAACTTCTAATGGATTGAATGTAATAGAAGTATAGAAATAAGCAAAGAAAACAACCAGTATAATATAAACCAGTAAACCGATAGAATACTTCAGGTTCTTAGGATCGCACCAGTTTGATGAGGATAAATATTTTACCCATTCAGAACCGGACTTTCCAAGTAAGGAAGCGATTACAACCGGAAACTGTAACAAGGAAGATGCAAAGATGATTGGGATAACACCTGCTGTGTTAACCTTAAGAGGAATATGTGTTGACTGTCCTCCAACCATTTTTCTACCCTGCATTTTTTTCGCATACTGAACAGAGATTTTTCTTTCTCCACCCTGTAAGATGATTGTCAATACAGTTGTTACAAGAATAACTGCAACAATAATTAATACTGCAAGAATTGCATATGCAGGTAATTTTCCTTTTACAAATGTTTCATATAATGTAGCTAAATCGGCTGGGATTCTGGAAACAATGTTTACTAAAAGTACGATAGAAATACCGTTACCCACACCGTTTTCTGTGATTCTTTCACCAATCCACATTAACATAGTAGAACCTGCTGTTAATGCTACAACTACTGTAACTACATTGATAAAGTTATATTCCTGCAAAAGCCCTTTGTTACCAAAGCCGACTGACATAGCAGTTGCCTGAATAAGAGCCAAAGCAACAGTTACATAACGAGTGATGGAAGCAATTTTCTTTCTTCCGTCTTCTCCATCTTTCTGCATTTCTTCCAACTTCGGAATTACGATAGTTAAAAGCTGCATAATAATGGAAGAAGTAATGTATGGTGTAATGTTCAGTGCGAACACTGACATTTCCGTAAAGGAGCCACCGGTGACAGCATTAAAAAAGCTGAATGCGTCACCAGTCTGCTGAGAAAACCAATTTGCAAAGTAATCTCTATTTACACCCGGAACTGGAAGCTGAGAACCAATTCGTACAACAACTATCATCAAAAATGTATAAAAAATCTTAGTTCTTATGTCCTTAATTTTAAATGCATTTTTCAGTGTTTTGAACATTAGATCACCTCAGCTTTTCCACCAAGAGCCTCAATTTTTTCTTTTGCGCTTGCGCTGAATGCGTTAGCCTGAACTGTAAGCTTCTTAGTAAGTTCTCCATTTCCTAAAATCTTTACACCATCTCTAGGATTCTTAACGATTCCTGTTTCAATTAATGTTTCAATGGATACTACTGCGTCATTATCGAATACTTCAAGAGCACTTAAATTAATACCAACGATTTCTTTGTGGTTGTAATTGTTAAATCCTCTCTTAGGAATTCTTCTATATAATGGCATCTGACCACCTTCAAAGCCTGGTCTTGGTGCTCCTGAACGAGCCTTCTGTCCTTTATGACCTTTACCAGCTGTCTTACCATTTCCTGAACCATGTCCGCGTCCACGTCTAAATCTATCTCCCTGCTTAGAACCTTCTGCAGGTCTTAAATTTGATAAGTCCATTCTGACACCTCCTTATCTGAATCTTAGATTTCTTCTACTTTAACTAAATGTCTTACC
>CAYVCL010000030.1:0-33521 GCA_964450185.1 uncultured Lachnospiraceae bacterium
CTTCATATCCTTCTGCTCCGAACATCTGTCTGAATGCAAGACGTCCAATACGTCCAAAACCATTGATCGCTACTTTTACTGCCATCTTTCATTTCCTCCTAAAAGCTTATAAATTTTATTATCACAATAGAAAATACTAATTATGTATTCTCCATTGTATTCCCTGTCACTTTGACAGTGGATTACGCTAGAATCTGTTGATAAGATTGTTAAAATTTCATCAACCTATTACATTTTACCTAATTTGTTCCAAAAATTCAAGTCATATTTCGAATTATTTTTTGAAAACATGACACTTTCATAGTTTTTACACTTTCTTCGGGATTTTATTCACATATTTCGTGATTTTGTACAAGTTGCTTTTTAAGTGCCATATGATATACTTTGTGGGAAAAGTTTTCTAAAAAACAGGAGGTTTTACTATGACATATTCTGATTTTCATTTACATACATCTTTTTCCGGCGACAGCCAGACACCAATGAAGGATATGATTGAACAAGGCATTGCACTGGGCTTAAAAACCATGTGTTTTACAGAGCATATGGATTTGGACTACGACCCGCAGTGTCCAGAAAATTTTGAGCTGGATACGGAAAGTTATTTAAAATCTTATCTATATTATAAGGAAGAATACAAAGATAAAATCGACTTACGTTTCGGTGTGGAGCTTGGATTACAGCCTCATCTGGCAGAAACCCACAAACAATATCTCGCTTCTTATCCGTTCGATTTTGTGATTGGTTCCTCCCATTTAGTCCATGGAATCGATCCATATTATCCTAAATTTTTTCAGTCCAGTGACGAACATAGCTGTTATCTGGAGTATTTTGAATCCATATTAGAAAATATGAATGCCTTCACCGATTTTGATGTGTATGGGCATATCGATTATATTGTAAGGTACTGCCCTAACCGTAATGACAATTATTCTTTTTCTGAATATCAGGATATTCTGGATGAAATTTTGAAAAAAATCATTTCTCTTGGAAAAGGAATTGAAATCAATACCGGTGGATTTAAATACGGTTTGGGGCATCCAAATCCTCACGAAGATATTTTGAAAAGATATCGGGAGCTGGGTGGCGAAATTATTACTACCGGCTCAGATGCTCATGTAACCGATTATCTTGGGTATGAATTTGCCAAAGCTTGTGAAATACTTAAAGGTGTTGGTTTTTCACATTATACAGTGTTCAAAAACAGACAGCCGGAATTTCTTCCATTTTAAATGAGCTTTATCTTATGATTTTCTCTAAAACTGGTATGGTCATTTTGATTAAATCTGGCATTTTACATCTTGCCATTTTCTCAGTACACTATCTCTAAGATTTTAGTACTAAGGAGATTTTATTATGAAAAACAATGCAAGTAAGTTCACTACAAACCAGATTTGCTCTATTGCACTTTTCATGGCATTAGTGTGTGTGTCAACTTTATTCTTCAAGATACCTATTCCATTGGGATATGCTCATTTAGGAAACGGATTTATCTTTTTGGCTGCTGTATTTTTAGGTAATCCCGGCGGTATCATTTGTGCGGGTATCGGTTCTGCTTTGGCAGATATGTTCGGCGGATGGTATGCATGGATTCTTCCAACTTTGATTATCAAGTCTATCATGGGCGGTGTAATTTCCAAAATCGCTTGTGACAAAAACGGCAAAGCAAAAATACTTAGTGTAAAAACTGCGCTTGCTGTTTTGGCTGGAACCGTGGTTATGGTATTCGGATATTTTATTGCAGGAAGCTTTTTAGAAGGAAGTCTTGCTGCCGGAGCTGCACAGATTCCGGGACTTATCGGAGAAGATATTGTGGGTATTATTCTTTTCTATATACTTGGAATTGCATTGGAAAAAGCCGGCGTATATAAACTGATTCGCAAATAACAAAATTTCAAATAATCTGCCCCACAAAGTTAAACTTTGCGGGGCAGATTATTTACTTTCAAAGAGAGCCTGTTTTTCTTATCAACTTTATTACTTTTTAATCTTTGCTTTCAAACTTACTCCTTTACTTTTTAACATTTTAGAATATGCTTTTGTTTTACTTTCCGGCACTTTTATGGTTGCTTTCGAATAAATTCCTTTAAAAGCCTGACTTCCTACATTCTTTACGGTCAGCTTTTTCGTTTTAATTGTAATGGATTTCAATTTTTTACAGCCATAGAATGCCTTTGTTCCAATTTTCTTTACCTTGCTCGGAATTATTATTTTCTTTAAAGAGGTACATTTATAAAATGCCTGTTTTCCGATTGTAGTTAATTGAGAACTCATAGTAATGCTAGTTAATTTCTTACATCCATAGAATGCTTTATCTCCTATGTTCTGTACATTAATTCCTTTTTTTACTTTTTGTAATGAGGTACAGCCCTGAAATGCTGACTTTTCTATGGTTGTTACATATTTTCCTATGGTTACTGTCTTTATCTTCTTATTGTTTTTCAAACTATTCGAAGCAATTTTTCGTACTTTATATGATTTTCCGTCAATTCTTACGGTATCCGGAATTGTAATGCTGGCAGCATTTGATTTTGCTTTAACATACGCAACTGCTTTTTCACCACCTACAGAAATCACTTTGTACTCTGCTTTTGTTGCATTGTCCCACAGTACTTCTCCCACTTTTGGTTCTTCCGCTTCTTGTTCTCCTGCTTCCACTTCTGGTGTAACAATTACCTCTGTTGGCTTTGGGGTAGCGGTTACTTTCAAACCTTCTGTTGGTGTAATACTTGGCTTTTCATCTGGTATTTCTGTAATTACAGGAGTTACTGTCGGTGTTACCGTTGAAGTTATCTTTGGTTCTTCTGTTACCGTCGGCTGTATGGTTGCAACTGCTGTCGGTGTTGCCGTTGGCATCCGTGTTGGTTCTTTTGTTACCGTTGGAATTGGTGTCACTGTGATGATTGGTGTTACGGTTACCGTTGGCGTTACTGTCATTTCCGGTATTTCAGTCACTGTTGGTGCAATAGTTCCCGTCGGTGCTTCCGTTACTATTGGAGTTACTGTCGGTGTTACCGTTACAACTGTTGTTGGAGCTACGGTTACAGCTGTTGTTGGAGCTATCGTCGGAAGTGGTGTTGGCGTTACTGTCACGATTGGCATTGGTGTTACTATTGGTGTAAGCTTGGTTACTGTGCTATTTTTCACACCATAGGTTCCTACATTTACCGTATAATTTGTGCCATTCTTACTATCCCAGGAATTGTTTCCATCATTAAAGCATACCGTTGCACTGGTTTCTTCCCCTAATTCTATAACGAACTTCCATGTATAACCACTCTGTTCACTGGATGATTCCATAATCACACCCGGGGCAGTTGTCCACTCTCCGGTACCGATTCTGTAATGTATATAAGCCGAATTCCATGAACTGTTTCCATAATAAACTATTGCGTTATTTACAATCTTATCTACAACACTATAGTAAATTGTGTAAGTTGCCATTGCTCCGGAAGCATCTGTTGATTTAACAGTAATTTCATATGTTCCGATCTCTTCCGGTACCCATTTTAAAGTATCACTGTCAGAAACTGTTTCTTCTTTTATTGTTCCTGTAGTGTAGTTTCTAATTGTCCATTGTGTCTGAATACCTGTACCATCATTATCTGCATTCTTCCACTTTTCTTTCAGAACAATTTCCGTTCCCGCCAACTGTGGAGAATCTACACTTGCCTTTATATCTGTAACTGAAAATCCTTCCAGCTCAAATGTTTTTTCTTTACTTATTGTTTGTCCATAAGAATCCTTTATTGTTACAGAAAGTACATATTCTCCAATTTCACCTACTTGTGCAGAGATTCCATATTCTCCTGTATTTAATCGAATATTGCTCTTTTCCACAATAACACTGTCATCTGCTTTATTCTTTATTGTATAATCACAGACATATGGTGCAATACCACCTTTTACTGTCATCGAAAAATCACACTGTTCTTTTGTAACGCTGTCTGCACTGATTGTTACTGAAGACAACTTCTTGCTGGTTCCACCTATGCTGTTTACACCGGCTGTGATGGTATAGTTTTTTTCACTGTTATTATCCCAAGTATTATTTCCATTGTTGAAAGCTGCCACTGCTGTTTTGCTTCCAACGTCAATTAAATATATCCAGGAATATCCTTCCACATCTGTGTTAGACATCTTCACACCCGGAGCCGTAGTCCATGTACCACTTCCTACCTTATAATGTATATATGCCCGATTCCATGAACTGTTCTTATATAATATGTATGCTGTCGTGTCTGTTCCGATTGGATATTGTATTTCCTTGGAAGCAGTCAGCCCATAGCCATCTGTTACTGTGTATTTAATTGTATAAATTCCACCTTCGATTGGTGTCCATTTAGCTGTATAGGAATCACTCATGATAAGTGTTTCTTCTTCACCATCTTTTTCAACCACAAACTGATATTTATTTTTGTCTGATAACAATTCGTTCTCTACAAGTGCTGACAGTTGAATTGTCGTTCCTACCTTTTGTGGCGATGCAACATCAGCTACTATCTGAGATACGTTTACTCCATTGATGACGTAATCAGATATGGTTCCTCTTTTCACATTTCCTGTACTAGTGTTCTTTACGTCTACAAACAAGGTATGACTTCCAAGCACTTTATTTCCCAATAGTTCCAATAAATTTACTGTGATTTTATTTTTGCTTTGATATCCGCCGGACAACTCATATTCCACTCCGTCAACTATAGCTCCAAAACGGAATGTATAATTTGAGCCTTCGCCAAAGGAATCTGTAGACAATACCAGTTCTGTGCTGTCTGTTACTGTAATCGGGCCTTCTTTTGATACCTCCAATTCCAAATATGGTACTTCAATATCAAAAGACATATAACCATCTTCTAATTTAATATTATAAACGTAAATACCCAAATCACTGGTATCATCATATAATTGGAACGCTGAAAATTCTGTCTTTCCATCACTTCCATCGTAATAAGCATTGTGTACACTGCCCTCTCGTAACACATACAATTCATCTGGCGGACCATAACTGTTTCCGCTGGCCTTTGTATTTACTCTGTAAAATATCAAACCTTCCCGCTTTAAAGATGTATCATATCCGGAAGAACTGCTTCCTCGGTATTCCACCATAAAATACTGGTTTGTTACTCCCTCTACCGGGATTTTATAAGCTATTGTATTATTTTCCGGATCTGCTGTAGATGGACCAAGTTCATAATGTCCCGATTTCTTTATAGTTTTAATTGCATCACTATTTTTTATCCATTTACCATATTTATTCTTCTCATACACCAGTGGATGCCCCGATGTTGTGTCCGTGCTTGCCATAATACTCCAGAGGGAAACCGGATTAGCACTGGTATCTGTATAATAACGATACAAATCCTTATATCCTAATGAGTGCATAAACTCGTGAGTAACTGTCTTAATGATATTTTTTTTGTAAGGATAGGTTATCATGTTATATACATTTGTTTTTCCATTTACTGAAATAGAAGATTTATGGGACCAAAGTAAATCATTCCAGCTACCACAGTCCGGAACCACAAATACCAAATTGTACGGCTGTCCTTCAATTCCTAACTGTTCCAGAAAATCTTCACCCATAAATGCAATGGCATTTTTCAACATGGTTTGGCGTCTGCTGGACTTGTTTGAAGATGTATAACCATCCGGGTTGCTTGTGGTCTGCTTCTTATAATAAGATACCGGGTAAGGATCCACATAACATTTTGGTGTGCCATCGTTTTCTACAGGCCACACATATGTGTTTGCTTCTACCTGCCCCCAGGAATATTCATCTATATATGTTTTCATGCTGTTTTCTGTTCCGTTAAACATGTCCAAAATAGAATCATATCCTCCACGGTCTACAGAATATATATCTTCACTTTCATCGGCAAAACGAATAAACACAACGACTTCGTTAACTACCTGTTTTTCTTCTATGGCATTTTCTTCATACGAAGCTACCATTGGAACACTGCAAGTATCAAATACAGTCGTTTCATCATCTAAAACTTCATAATCCACATCTGCACTTTCTACGATTTCTTCCTGTGTCTGTGGCTCATTCGCCAAAACAGTAGTTTGGGGGAGTATCGTTGAAACAACAATCAACAACATGCACAAAAGTATCCATTTTTTTCTTCTTATTACAGTTACATTTTCCACATTTATTCCTCCTATCCTTTCTTCTTTCGTCATTGTAACATATTTGTAGTTATTTTTCATCATTTTCTTAACAATTTGTTAATTTTCGTCTTTTTCGACAAATTCCCCCAACTAAAATAAACAAATATAACAGAACCGGAGCCGGCATACTGAATGGGTATGCCGGCTCCGGTTCTATTCTTTATGTTTCTCGTAAAATTCTCTGGATACTTTTTTCTGACAAGTAATACTTTAACGCCAACTCTTTCACACTCATGCCATCTTTATGGTCATTTGCAATTTGTGTATTCCTTTCTTTTAATTCCTTACGTATCGTAGTCTGTTCTCCCCAACTTCGTCTTTCTTCAGATTTCCTTGGAATATAAAGACATTCACCATCTACGTAATTTTGAATTAATTGAATCAGTTCCAGCGGTAATACCTGTTCTGCTTTTCTATAGCCCATATTGCCCTCCTAAAACAAAATATTTCTGTTAGGATTCGCAATGGCTATGACAAATTAAGTTCTGCAATAGCCACTGCTACGCAAAAATAACATATCGTTTCATATATTTTTCCCTCCTTTTTTCTTAATTATATCGGATTATTTCATTTCCATAATAATACCCCTTGTCCTCTTCCTTCCTCTCTAAAACTTAAGTTTTCGATATCTATTAATGCAAGCAAAAATCTCCTGTTTTCTTGGCATTGCCAGATTACACGGCAGACAACCACCTCCACAGATTTTCTCAAGTTCCTGATGCTCTAACATCTGTACCAGTATTTCTACCACTTCCTGCAGCGTTTTCTTTCCGTCAAACACTTTTGTTTGTGCATACTTTAACAAATGTCCCAGCATTATTAGTTGTTCGGAATCCATCAACTGTTCCACATATCGGACATCCACCGTTTCATGATTCAGGCAAATGGAATCCCGTCCCATCGTCTTTAACTTGATGCGCTGTTCTCCTTTTAGTTTCCCATCCGGTTTTATCTTGCGCTGAAACTTAAGTTCCGGCAATGGTGTCACTTCCTTTACTGACAAAGGAAAATGACTTGCCTGTTCCTTTGCAAATTCTGTGATATCCATTGGCTCATATCGATTCATTTGTATCACACAGTCTGCCTTGTGAAAATAAGAACCGGAACTTCCTGCCACTAATATGGTAGAAATACCAAATGTCTGATACAATTCTTCCACTCTGTCAATAAACGGTATAATTGGCTCTGCTTCTCTTTGCACCACCCGCTGCATTAAATCATCTCTTATCATAAAATTAGTCGCACTGGTGTCTTCATCGATTAAAAATACCTTCGTTCCCGCTTCCATACTTTCTATCATATTTGCCGCCTGAGAAGTACTTCCACTGGCATCTTCTGTTTCAAAAGATACCGTATCCTTACCATTTGGAAGATCGCGAATAAACATGGAAATATCCACACTTTTAATGCTTCGCCCATCTTCTGCCCTGATTTTCATTGCAGTGCCCTCTGTAATCACATACTCTCTGCCATCTCCGGCAATATGATTATATACACCCGCTTCCAACGCCTTTAATAAGGTAGATTTTCCATGGTAGCCACCACCTACAATCAAATTAATTCCCTTTTTGATTCCCATTCCTTTTAGCGTTCCAAAGTGAGGGAGATTCATGGTAACCTCCATACTTTTCGGAGATACAAAGCTTACAGCTCCCTTCATAGGACGTCCACAAACCCCGGATTCTCTCGGCAATATTGCTCCATTTCCTACAAAAGCAATCAGTCCCTTTTCTTTTAGCTGCTCTCTGATATACTTCTGGTCTTCTGCCAAATTGGCAACAGCTTCCACCTCTTCTTTTGGAAGTACCTGATAATACAAGGTTGTCTTTACACATTCCGGCAAAAACTGAAATAATATCTTTTCCAGTTCTCTGGAATTTACCGTGCGTCCGTTGGCAGGAAAACCAATTTCCATGCGAAGCACCAGACTTCCCGAAGCTTCGTCTATGGTACAACCACTTCGTTCCAAGATTTCCTGACCGGGACGACTTACTGTCATCAAGCCACTTTTTCCAGAACCCTTTGCTTTGAAAGATACTTTTTCCACACTTTTACCAAATGTTCGAAGAAGATAATCCTGTAACGCAATTCTCTTTTCTTTTTCCTTCCATAAGTGTTTTGGAAAACCTGCCTGCTCTCCTGAAATATGTATACTGACCTTAGACGGAGATGCAAACGGATCTCCCTGAACGTGATCAATAGAAAGCATATAGCCCTGAAATTCATATTTTCCCCTGGTATCCTTATAAGCCGGATATCCTTTGTGATCGATTCTTTCTAATATATTTTTTAACTCTGTGGATTTCATTTTTATACTCCATTCTGTTTTCTAACCAGACTGCTAATTTTCCATAAAAACCAGCCTATCAAATATGCTATCCCGATAATTAGGATTACATAAAAAACTGACATCCCAATAGATTGCTCATATACATGCAAAAATGGATATGGTCCATACATGATTTTTGCAATATTTAAACTTGTAGTAACTATTGCATACAATATGGTCGGTGTTAAAGATACCAATATCATATTTTTCTTTAAATCATTTTGATAGGTGTCTACTACAAAAAAGGAAAATACTGCAAGAATAGGACACAATGTATGCTGATACTTTAATGGTCCTTCAAAAAAGATTCTTATATATTCCGGAATTCCCCCTGATGGTGCCAGTATGAAAAATACTACCATAAAGGTGATTGTCATACAGCAGGTGGCAAAATACTTCATATTTTTTATCCATGATAATTTTTCTTTTTGGTTTAATATCCGTACCTGATACACCAAATCCAAAAGGCATGCCATCGAAATAAAGAGATTGCTCTCAACCGTGTAATAGGACAGCATTACGATTCCATTTTCATATACTTCCGCATAGCTGCCCCAAATGCCAAAAATGATAATTACAACATCAATTATGATCCCTAATATACTTCGTTTCTTCTGTGCTTCTAACTTCATGTTTTTCTCCTTACTTCATTTCATTTAGTTCTTTTCTAAGTTTTCTCCATTCTGGCAAAAACAAATCCATATATCCATAAAATCTCTCGTTATGATTCCGCTCTAAAAGGTGAGTCATTTCATGCACTACTACATATTCCAGACATTCTGGTTTACTTTTTGCCAGTTGCAGATTTAGCCAGATGCGCTTGGCTGCTATATTACAAGTTCCCCATCTGGTTTTCATGTTTTTTACATTCCATTCCTTCACCTGAACCTTCATCACAGGTTCCCATTTTTCTATTAATTCTGGAATTCTTATCTTTAACTGTTTTCGATACCATTCATTCAGGCATTGTTCCCGCTGCTCCTTGGTACAACCTTCTTTTATGTACATTTGTATTCTTTCTTCTGTAAGTACAATTTTCTTACCCCCACCACACTCCAGCACTTCTAATGGATATTTCTTTCCCATAAATAAAATTTGCTCGCCAGTCTTATATTGCAATTCTTCTTGCATTGGCTTATGTTCATATTTCTTCCTTTTTTCTTGAATCCAGTCACGCTTTGCTATTACAAATTCTTCAATCGCTCTCTGACTCACTCTTTTGGGTGCAGAAATTACTACCTTTCCATCGGGAGGCAACACTTTTAAATATATGTTTTTTATCTTCTTTTTTTCAATGGTAAGGGGAATTCCCAGTATTTCTGTTTCCATCAGATTCTTCTTCCTTTCAAAATCACAGCAGTTTCATTCCTGCGCCAATCACAATAACTATCTGAAGAATCAGAATCGCCGGCATACCTATCACAAAATACCAATGTTTTGTCTTATGTCTGCAAATCGCCATACCAAGATTAGAACCGATACTTCCACCTAAAACAGCAATGAAAAACAACGTTTTTTCCGGTATTCTCCACTGATGTTTTATAGCCTTTCTTTTATCTATGTACATGGATAAAAAGCCGACGATAGTCATTACCAACACATATCCGGCAAATATCTTCGTTTGAACTGTCATTTTTCCCTCCTGCTTTGTGTCGTAAAATATTGTGCATTTTTAGGATTCATTTTCTTTCGACTGCATTTGCAATTTTTCAATCATTTCGTGAGCGGCCTGCAGCTCTTGTTTCTGCTTTTCTAATATATCCTGCATTTGTTCTATTTCACCCTGTTGCTCATCTATCTTATCCTGCATTTCATCTATCATATACTGCACTGTGTTTTCATCCAACATCTGTAACTCTTTCGAAAACATTCCCATCACCCTCTCTGTGTTTCGGCATAGCTCGTAAATATCCTCATACATCGGTTTAAATTCCGGATATGCAGTTATCAATTCTACAATTTCTTCCGGTTCATCCATACTAAGGAATGTAAGCCATGCATCGACCTTATTCGTTATGGGTTCATTGTGCCTTTTTTTCCTAAAGATGTCAAGTGGCACCATTACATCCAAAAGTTTCTGCTAAAATTTAACCTTTAAGGCAGCCATGCGCAGCCCCAGTCACCAAGAGAAAGAGAGAAACTTTCCGAGCTGTTTACGTCTGCTCAGAAAGCTTCTCTCTTTCTCTTGGTGGCTGGGGCGTCCCATCATCCCAAAAAGTTAAATTCTAACAAACCACCCTCTAGTTCCCACAACTATGTCCACCGCAGCTTCCATGATGGTGTTCTCCATGATGATTGCACTGTACATCCGGCTGGAATGTTAATTCATTTTTCAACAATGCCTCCACTGCTGCATCCGCATCGCCTGAAACGCCACCGTATAATTGAATACCAGCTTCTTTCAAGGCATTTTGCGCACCTGCTCCGATTCCTCCACAAATCAAGGTATCCACCTTATTTCCCTGAAGAAAACCTGCCAATGCACCGTGACCGCTTCCATTGGTATCAATCACCTGGGAAGAAATCACTTTTCCATCCTGAATATCATAAATTTTAAACTGTTCTGTGTGTCCAAAATGCTGAAATATTTGTCCATTTTCATAAGTTACACCAATTTTCATCGTCTTAATCCTCGCCTTCTTTCATCATATGATATATTATAACTGCTTGTTGCACTTCCAGCAAATGCTTTTTGAATTCATACCCCACAAAAAATTCACTATCAATTACATCCGAAGATACTTCTTCGCCTCTAAAAAATGGAGGACATGGATTTAAGCGGGCACCCAAATTGGCTTTTTCCATTCGCTGACAGGTAATCTGATAATCTTGAAAATCTTTCAATTTTTCACTGCTAAGAGAGTCTGTACACACAATATCCTTTCCCACCATTGCCTTATCCAATTCGTAATTCACCCGAATTCCCTCTATTTCATAACCCTTTGGGCAACACTGTTCTAGTGAAAATCCTATTAATTCTGATGCTTCTTTCCAAGCATATCCAATATTTCCTTTCGGGCCTACAAATAGAAACTTATCCTTCTTCATATCCTTTCGAATTTTAGATAGCGCATATAAATCCGCCAGCATTTCACATGGATGATTACTGTCTGTCATAGCATTGATTACCGGCATTTTAGCATAAGTTCCCATTTCCTCTATTTTGGAAATTTCTTTGTGCCTCACAACCACGCCATCTATCCACTGATTTATGTATCCCATTACATCCTTAATTTCTTCTTTTTTATCCAACGTAGACGAAGAAAACAAAATGGACTGCCCACCAAGTAAATGAATTCCCTTTTCAAAGGTAACTCTTGTACGAATACTGGATTCTGGGAAAAATAACAGAATGGTTTTTTCTTTTAAAAATTCCTTGTATTTTCCTGTGGGTATTTCATCTGCTATTTGAAAGATGGCTTCTACATCCTTCATAGAATAATCTTTTAAACGAATTAAGTTTTTCATGTTCTGCCTCCTGATTACATTTTTTCTTATACACTCTCCGCTTTTGTATCATACGCCAGCTCCGCCGGAAGATTGTCCCAAAGTTCGGTTCTTGTTTTATTCTCTCTTAATTTTCCCAATATTTTTATATCCGGTTTTGGATATACTACATAACCATCTTCCTCACCCATCTCCGTTCGAATTGCATAAGCAAGTTGTTCTTTTTCTACCGAAAACTGCGCGTCAATACCATTTTTATTGCCTCTCGCATCAAGTCGTATCCATCTGTTATGCTCTTTCAAATATACTCCATTCAGCCCATGATATACTAAAACAGGTGCTGTTTTATCCGCTAAATTTAACTTTTGATAACAAAATCCCGTTGGTATGGATTTGCAGCGCAATAAAGCGGCTAACAAATGGGATTTTGCAAAGCAGATTCCATGACCTGCTTTTAACACTTCCGAAGCAGTACAAGTAATTCTGTCTTCGTTGATATCTGCTGAATGAGAAATATTATCTCTGACATATTCATAGGCTAATTTGATAAATTCCACTTCATTATTTGCTTGTTGAAATAATGTATCCGCCAGTTGTACAATGGCTTCGTTTTCATAATTTATCACATCATCCTTCTCTAAATATTGGTCTATCTCTTTTGAGTAAAGTACTATCCCTACTTCTTTTTGTCCTTCTCTCATATTTCCTCCTTCTCCCAAACCCAGAAGTTGCATTTCCATGCAAAAACCGCACCAGACATCTGATATGTCTGGTGCGGTTATAAGACTAGCAATTATAATATCATAAAATGAAATTCAGCTTACCTTTCCCTTATGCACAGACATATCAGACCTACCTGCCTATAACTGTGCACTGTTTGAAACGTCCACAATTATAAGCAAATACGTCTGTAATACATGTACATATATCTCTGGAAATGTAAGTTCTGATTCATTTTGGTATTCTCCTTAATTTTTGACAATAATAGCACACTCCCCACTATATTGTCAAACTTTTTATGTTTATCGGTAGAAATTTTCTACATTTCTTTTGAATTTCTTGGCTGGACGATGTCCGGCGCCGGCTACGATTTCTTTCGTTTCTATCACATAATCCGCCATTTTTCTTCGGAAATTTGCCGTCAGTAAAGGATAACCTAATATGATTTCAAAAACTTTTTGAAGCTCTGTTAAAGTAAATGTTTCCGGCATTAAATCGAAGACAATCTTTCCATCCTGCTCTGTCTGCTTTTGCAGTGCCAAAAACGCATAGACAATTAATTTTGCATGGTCAAAGGCGATTCCTTCACATTCTGTAATTTCATAACTTACTTGTTCATGATACTGCTTAAATTCTTTTCGTTCCACTACCACAGCCGATAATTCTATGGTTTCATGCTGTAAATGCAACGAAAATTCATTGATAATAAGTGCTGAATCCTCTTTTACGTCCTTCTGAACTTCCTTTTTTTCAAGTTTCAGGTCGAACCAATGAGCCGCCCAGGCGTCCGTTCCTGCACGAAGTTTGTATTTTTCTCCATCAATCAGTGCCATAAAGGTATGAGAAACAATCCATCCTCTTGGATCTCTGCCGGCTTCCCCAAAAATCCCTACCGGCTGCAAATAAGCATCTTCCACATTGGTTTCCTCATACAATTCACGTTTTGCGGTTTCATAGATATCCTCGCCTTTTTTACAAAAGCCACCCGGCAGTGCAAAGCAGTCCTTGTATGGATAATTTCCGCGCTGAATCAATAAAATTTTCATTTTTTGTTCCGGCATTTTCCGGTAATTTTCTGCACTGCGGTTTTTCCCCGGTTCTGTCTTCTTTTCATCTCCCATAATGGAAAACACCGCCATATCTGTGGCAATGGATGGTCGGTCGTACTTTGTGACATCGTACTTTTCTAAATATCGCTTTTCTTCTTCGCTCATGCGGTATGTCTGCATCATGCTAATCTCCCTGATTTAATCTTTTTCGAATCTCTGCAAGTGACTGTTCTTTTATCATTTTACCATCTTTATACACAACCTCCAACAGATTTTTTTCTTTCGGGATATCATCTTTGGTATATCCATCCTCAAACTTAAGTTTTCCCTGCTCATCAAGATATACATAACACAGTCCCTTCTGACTCTTTTTAAATCCGCCCTCCTTTGGATTTTTGAAAATAGGAATCGGTTTGCCGTCCACTTCACAGTAGGTAGCTTTGATACAGGAGCTGAAGGTATCTCTGGTAAATGGTTTCAACTGCCCATTTTCTTCTACACACTGCATACTAAAGCTTCCTACCCCCAGTGAAACATTGTTACATGCGAAACCGTTTTCTATCAGAATTTTATAAATTTCCTCGCATCTTTGTATAGTAATACTGTCACCGTAAATCGCTTTTACATGAGGATCTAATACCTTATATCCTTTGGAATTGACTGTACCTCCAAAAATTTCCCACAACTTAAATACCGTCTTTGTCACCACTTCTACACAGTTACCGCTGTCACCTCTCATTAACATACATCCATTATGCTCCAATATTTCTTTTTTCAGTTGAGGAAGCACTTCTTCAATAATATTCCAATAATCATAGGAATCTAATACTGCTGAAAAGCTGGTATTGGGATACACTTCTGTAAGCAGTCTTCTTAACAATGTGATTTCATCCCCATCCACTGCATAATTACTGCACATTACGGAATGCTCCGTGCTGACCGCCCCAAATGCTACCGGTTCTTTTTCACAATCACAGTGATACATCTGCTCTAAATATGGAATGACCGGTACTGTTGCTGTATTTAAAAAGGATAAGCACCAGCCTGCACTGGATTTTACTGCAGACTGTAAACATTCCTGCCCACGGAATGAAAAATCACCTAATGCTCTGGCTTTCTCCACATCATCTTCTACGGAAATATCATAATACTTGTTTACAATGTTTCGATAGGTATTTCCTACCGTAGCACTTAACATAGGATGCCACATTTCTGCACTGATTAAGGATTCCAATGCCTGTGGAAGCCACGCAAAATCCGGGTGAGTGTTGCTTATTTCAAACATTGGTACGTGCATCGGCACCTTCATTCCTTCCGGCAAAGCTTTTATTTCAATAGGAAGATAACCTAATTTGTGGAGTTTTTCTATTTTTTCACTTTGAAACGCACCTTTTCCAAGGGCTGCATTTAATACCCTATTGTATTCACCTAACACTTCTTCTAATGGCAGTTCAAAAAATTCTTCGTTAAAATAGTCCATTAAATAGGTCTTAATAAATGCCTGCAAACCAAACATTACTACCTCATCCCACATTTCCACCCTGCTCATTCGGGGTGTAAAATATGAAACCGACTTCTCTATATTTTTCGGTAACATGTCAGAATGTACCGCCTTATAAAAATCAATTAACAACATTGGATTTGTGTTTTTCATATACTCCCGTCCTTCCTCTATTTTAAAATTTCAATCTTTGCATGTTCTGTAGTAAAAATACTATCTGTGGTAAATATCTTCTGAACCAATTCACAGGAAATCAATTCGCCTTTTAAAATGGATTCCTCACAATGACTGACAAACAAATAAATGTTTTTCGCTCCTAATTCATGAAGCTTCTTTGCAGAATGTAAAAATGTTCCACCAAAAGAACAAATATCGTCCACAATCAACACATCGCTTCCCTGAATCAGCTCAGTTTCTCCTGCCACATCCAAGCCTTTGATTTTTCCTGTCGCCCAGTCCCTTTTCTTGATTCCGAAACAATAAGCCTTTGGAATCATTCCTCCATATCGCTTTCCAGCCCCTTCATCCGGATAAAACAGTAACGGCTCACTGCCCCGTTCTTCTTTTATTTGTCCGATAACCTTTTCAATATAAGCTTTTGGTGTCCTTTGTTTCACGCGATTTAATAACGCAAGACTTACATTGGAATGGGCATCCAGCACTCTCACTTCCCGAAATTCCAGACTGTTAATCAATTCTGCAAAATATTTTAATGTAAATACATCTTCTTCCCTTTGTACCCTATCCTGTCTGGCATTTGGAATATAAGGCATATCCAATATAATATTCTCATAACCCGCTTCTTTACAATGCTTTGTTAAAAAGTATACACATAACAGTTCTTCGTTATTTTCATAATTCCACTGAATTACTAATTCCTCGCTTTTTTCCTTTCCAAATGCCCTTAAACTTTCCTTTAACAACAGTGTTTTGTCTGGAAAATGGTTAATCTTTACTTCTCTTCCCTCTATTTTAATCATCTTGTTTCCCCCTTCCGGCTATACAATTTCAATCTGACACATTTTCATGGCTCCCAATGCGTTGTTGTGACTTTCCGGTGTAACACCTGCACAACAATTTTCTGCTACCACAACTTTTACCTCCGGCAAAAATGCTTTGATTACCATGGCATTGGAAATCACGCAAATGTCTGTACATAAGCCGATTAAGGTAACACTCTCCAGTTCCTTGTTTACTTTCAGATATTCTGCCAGTTCTACTGAACCGAAGGTAGGCTTATCGAACACCTTCATATCCTGTGTTCTTAAGGCTTCTATGGTTTCTTCTAGCTGCCACCCTTCACTTCCCTTGATACAGTGTGGCACCGGAAGCTTTTGCCCCTCCTGAGTGGTGCTGTAGTTTTCATAATGAGTATCTCTTGTAAAAATAATTTCCCCTGTAAAACTTTTTATTTTCTCTTTTACTTTTGGAACAATCGCTACTGCTTCCTTTGTTCCTAATGCTCCGTCAATAAAGTCCTTCTGCATATCCACTACTACTAAAACCTGCTTTCTCATGATTTTTTGCTCCTTTTTCTATTATTTATTCTATGTAATTTAACTTCTTTTTGTTATTATCTTTTTGATAATAACATTATTGCACTGAAAATCTCTTTTGTCAACTATTTTCTAAAAAGCCTATAAAATGAAGAAAGCCAAAGAGTCGTTTATTACTCTTTGGCTTTCTGTTTTTTCTATATTTTATGTATTATTTTACCATGTTTTTTCAAAAGCTAAATTCCAGTCAACATTGTAAATGCTGTCTGCATCTGCTTTTAATTCTTCATAAATAGTACGTCTTTCATCGTCGCTTTCTTCTGACCAATATTCATATCCAAGTAAATAGCTGTTCATTGCTTCATCCCAGGAAGTGTATAATGGCTGCATAATCTGTGCAATTTCCATAGCTTTGTCTAGTGCTTCCTGTTCTGTATAGTAGCCTGCATGGAAATAGAAACCTGTTAAAGATATTGCACGACAGTAATCCCATGCATCAATGGCATTTTCACCATACTGTTCATAATAACCGTACATATCTGCCATATGCTGTGCTTCTTCATCTGTAACTTCAAAGTTTTCTAAGATAAAGTCTTTTCTTCCATCTGCTGCTGCATTCTGGATTCCTGCATCTACAAGAGTCTGCATAGTGCTCTTGAAGTCTGCTCTGTGTCCTTCTGTAAGAATCCAGTCCATAGTTTCATCCGCGGATGCTCTGTCGGTAACTCCCCATGAACTTTCCAAAGATGTCTTATTCATTTCAGCATTTTCTTCGTTTGCTGCCATACCGCCGAAATAATCAAGGTCACAGTTGTTTGCTTTTGTTAAAATCGCATAAGTTGCATTGAACCAACGAATGGTATCTGTCATTTCCGTAGTAAAGTTATTTTCTTCTTCTACCGGTGTTTCTGTTAAAGTACTGCAAGATGCATCAAAAGTTGCTTTGATATCATCTGTAATTGTATTTGCTGAATATGCTAACATGTAAAATGCATAATCACTTTCTCCGTAAATGATATATGCTTCTCCTGTTGCTGCTCCTGAACTAATGTTACAGATAATTGCAGAAAGATTTGTTAATCCCGGAACTTCCGGCGCATCTGTATCTGTTGCATCTGTAATATTGAAGGATTCTTCCATCATAGCCTTCAAATCATCTAAAGTTTCAACCGTACCATTGTACTGTTTCTTTGGCAACTGTGTTACTACAACTTCATGACTACCAGTCTTATTCTGTACCCCAAGCCATGTATCAATTCCTAAATCTTCTGTTGTCCATCCATCTTCCAAATGAATAGATACTGTTCCACTTTCTGCAGTATATTCTTTCATATCTGCAAGAATTTCTTCCGTTGTAGCAGATGCTGCTCCCTTTTGTCCACACGCTGTCAATCCTACTGTCATAGAAACAGCCAGTACTGTTACACATAAACCTTTTTTCCATTTTGTTACTTTCATAAACCCTTTTTTCTCCTTTTTGTCTTTTTAAACTATACAAGTATAACTGATTCTGACAAAAAAGGCAAATATTTCATTTCCCAAAAAGCATAGTTTAGCAATTTAAATCCCCCGATACACCTCCCAAAGTTCCCTCTTAGTAATATCAACCGGATGGTTCGCCAACCGCTCCACATTCACCGATTCCACCAGTTCACTCATATCCTCAGATGAAATCTGTACCTTCGGCATCTCCAACTCCCTCATTATCTCTTCCATCCCATTTATCGCTCCTCCAATCTCCTCACACCCAAACAATTCTGCCAACTCCAACAATATTTCCCTCAACTCCGCAAATTCCTCTCCCTCTTTTACTTTACTCACTAACACTCTCCAAATAGGAATCAAACACATTGCCACTGCATATCCATGCGGCACTCCATATTTTGACGTTACTTTGTAACTCATGGCATGGGCAGCCGTTGTTCGGGAAATATTAATGGCACGACCGCTATAATTTGCTGCTAACAGTATTTTCTTCTTTGCCTCCAAATTCCCTTGCAAATAAGCTTTGTAATTCTCTAAAATAAGTTCTATACACCTTTTTGCATATCCCTTACTTTCCCCGGTCGCTCTCCTTGCCCAATAAGACTCTATCCCCTGACACAGCGCATCCAATAAAGTAGCTTTTTTCTGATACTCCGGCAATGTACTTAGCAAACCTGCATCCAATACTGCTACCTCAGGCAAAATAGAGCCATGCTCCACAGACATTTTCTCTCCTTGATAATAAATCACCGCAATTTGCGTTGACTCACTTCCCGTTCCTGCAGTGGTTGGAATCGCAATGTGCTTTATGTTGCTATAGACATAGTTTTTCTCTAAAAAATCCGCTTCCCGCTCTAAAGGCGCATACAGCTTAATACACTTTGCCACATCCATGGCACTTCCCCCACCAACGGATACTATCATATCATGTTTTTTTTCCTTAAATTTTTCAACACCTGCTTTTACTTCCTCATACGTTGGATTTGCAGAGTAGCCATGAAACACCGTAATTGAAATGTCCTCTAATTCTCCTACAATTTCCTCTTCCAATCTGCTACTGCACACCAAAAACACCTTATCTGTTTTCTTTAATTTCCCCTTTAAATATGATAGATAAGAATCCGTTTTCACAATCTCCTGTTCCCGGTAATCAAAATATTGTATTTCCTTTGACACTCTCACATAGTCTTCTTTATTATCAATTTCTTCTATATAATCCTCTTTATAAGATAATCCATAAATTTGCACCTGATTTGTAATCTGATTTAATGCATTTTCTGCATATACCTTCACATCACCATTCCTTACAAACTCTGCTACCTTATCCTTCCAAACAGTAACCACCTCTTTGCTTAACTTGTAAAAAGGCTGAAAGGCATAACAATTTTCATCAAAAATGGATATGGAAACTTCCTGCAATAACTCTCCCACAAATCGCCCTTTGAAATCTTTTTTTGGAAGACTTTTTCCCTCATGAAATAAACAAACCGATTTCTTTTCACTATTTATTATCTTATCCGCTAACTTTTTATTAAAAACCAAATCCCCATGTAAAATTAGCATATCATCATCTAAATAGGAGGCTGCATTGTTCATGGATACAATATAATTGGTGCTTTCATATTCCTTATTTTCTACGAAACGAAAATTAAGGTGTGGATACTTTTCGGCTGTTTTTATAATCTGTTCTTTGCAGTATCCTGTGGTTATAATAAATTCCCTGATTCCACAGTCACTTAAAATTCGAATCTGTCTTTCCAAAATGGTTTCTCCATTATATAAAGTTACCATGCATTTCGGTTTCTCGCTGGTAAGTTCCTCCATTCTCATTCCCAAACCAGAGTTAAAAATTAATGCCTTCATGCTTTATCACTCCTTATTTTTTTCTGGAACATTTCTTTGTTTTCTTTTGCAGAAGTGGTTGGTCTTCCCAAATCCTCTCGTGATTTCTCATTTGTATTCACAATCAAAGCCGTTTTTCCATGCTGTTTTAGCTGTCTAATTCCAGTCAGTAGTTCCTTACCGGTTTGAATCGTAATTACCTGTTCAAATCCAAAGCTTTTTAAAATGCCGGCAATATCTATTTCATACGCTATGGTTGGCTGTTTTCCAACAGACTCATGACAGCCATTATTAATGAGAATATACTTAAAGTTATCTTTTGCATTCTGAACTGCCACTGCCAGACCGCCCATATGCATAAGGAATGCGCCATCTCCGTCGATACAGTAAATATTTTTCTCAGTAAACAAACTCATTCCCAAGGCTAAAGAAGAAGTATGCCCCATAGAGCCGACCGTTAGAAAATCATTTCCATGTTCCATCTTATTTCTCTCTCGAATTTCAAATATTTCTCTGGAAGTTTTTCCAGTGGTAGAAACTATGTACTCCTCCTCATCTAAAGATTTGATTATGGTTTCTAACACTTCTTCCCTTGTTAATTCATTGAAATTCTGGTTATCTAATTCCTTTCCATACTTAAAAAAAGTATCTTTCTTCACAACCATAGCAATGGTTTTTCTTCTTTTTTCTATATACTCAAAACAGTATGCAATTTGTTCCTTATAATTTTCATCTAAAATAACGTATTCCACTCCAAGGGTTTCCAGTAACGGTAACGTTACTTCCCCCTGCTTTTTATGCTGTGGTTCGTCTTTCGTACCTGGTTCTCCCCGATATCCCACAATCCAAAGCATCGGTATTTCATACACCTTTTCATCTGCCAAAAAAAGGAGCGGATTTATGGCATTTCCCAAACCGGAATTTTGCATATACACTACACCATAGTTACCGGAAACAATATGATATCCGCTCGCCAGTGCAACTGCATTTCCCTCGTTGGCAGCTACCATATGTTTCTCTTTTGGTGCTAAATCTTTGATACAAAGGCAAAATTCCTTTAAAAGAGAATCCGGCACTCCGGTAAAAAAATCAAATTTATATTTTAACAAACGATCATAAAATTCTTTTGGATGAATCATTTTTATCCCCTTTGCTGATTAAACTTAGTATTTCTTCCATAGAAACGCAATACTCATTTCCTGCCTCATATGCCCTTTCTTCCTGCAGTATTTTCTGTGCAGTCTTTTTCATAGCTAAGTAGGCGCTTCTTAACAAGTGATTTGCGTATATAATAATGTCTGCCCCACATTCATGTAACTCTTTTTCCTTAAACGTTGCATAGGTGGTAGGAACTACCATGGTAAGTATCTCTGGATATTTTTCTTTTATTGCTTTTAAAAACGCTATGATTTCCTGCCCATCTTTTTTATAACTGTGAATCATAATGCCATCGGCTCCTGCATTTATATAGCATTCTGCCCTTTTTAAGGCTTCTTTTAAATCTTCTCCTGCAATAAAACTTTCAATTCTTGCAAAAATCATAAACTCCTCTGTCATTTGGGCTGCTTTCCCCTGTCTGATTTTTTCTGCAAAAACTTCCTTTTCTTCTAAGGTATGTACGACCTGATTTCCCAAAATAGAATTTTGCTTCAATCCCTTTTTATCCTCAATTACAATGGCAGAAACACCAATTCTCTCTAACGTATTAATATGATTTCCAAAATGCTCTAATTTTCCGCCGGTATCACCATCTACAATCACAGGCTTTGTGGTTACTTCCATAATTTCTTCTATGGTCTTTAGCCTGCTGGTAAAATCCACGATTTCATTATCCGGCATTCCCTTAAAGGTGGAGTCACAAAGAGAACTAATCCACATGGCGTCATAGCTTTTCCCTCCTACTTTGGTATTTTCCACAATCAGACCGCTTAAGCCATTGGAAGCTTCCATCACACGGATATACTCTTGTGTTTTTATTTTTTCTTTTAACATTTTCCGTCTTATTTCAGGTAAATTCTTCATATCTTTGTTTCCTTTTACATAATATTCTATAAATAAGTTTCCCGTTTAATCTTGCAAAAGCTTTTAAATTTGCAAGAAATCCTGCATTTTGCATATATGTTTCATCATCTTTTGTCTTTTCCAGTTCCGTTTCTTTGTAAAAATACGGGGTTAACAAGCAATCTAATTCCTCGATATTATATTTGTAATATTTCTTATCCATGTTCACCCTGCCTGTTAATTCCACAATTTTTCCTACAAATGACATACAGTTGTGTGCTTTGTAAATTCGAAATCCATGGAGTAATGGCATGGTTATCATAGAATAAATGTTAAATATGTATTCCTCATCTTCTTCTATTCTTTTTATATAGTCTTTTATGTTTCCCATAGATTCCATCGGTACTTTAAATACCTTTACTTTTACTTTTTTATGATTTCCAAATGCATAATGTTCCACTTTTTCATGCATAAATCCTGCATGAAACGGTGCGTAATGGTATTTTCGGGAAAAGGTGATAAAGTCCGCCAATTCCTCCTCTAAGGAAACGGCTATGTGCGTGTATTCATACTTGCTTATTTTTCTGCTAAATTTCCCTAGCCCGGTTAATGCTTTTACCAAAACTACATAGATATACTCATTTTCACTCATTGTTATTCCTTTCGTCCTGATCCTTCTGACTCAGTCTTTTAAATAATTGGATTTGTAGTCGAATCATTTCATAATACATCGGAATTCCTCCCAGAATAAACACCATATCTGCAAACTTAAAATCCACATTCCCAACAGAAAATAACGGCGTTTTTCCACATATCATACTGCCGATACACAAAACAATGAAAAATAAATGGGTTTCAATTGGTCCTAACCTTGGAAATAAAAATTCCTTTAGATACAAAATGTAATTCATGGCAGTAAATATAATCAATGCATATACCGGAACTAAAAATATGGCAATTTGAAAACTCACCACACCTGCAAAGGATAACGCTATAATTAAATATGTGATATGCAATATATCGGTCAACAAATCAAAATATCCGCCTGCTGTGGAAGTCATATTTCTTGTTTTGGCAACATAACCGTCTAAATCATCGCAAATCAAATGGCATAAAAGTCCTCCAATGGTTCCCAGTAAAAACAGCGTATTATTCTTTGCCAAAAATCCGCACAAAATTCCAACAAAACCGCCTAACGCACCAAGGAATGTAATTTGATTGGGTGTCATTTTTTCTGGAATACGTTTTCCCAAAGTTTTATATAAAAATTGCTGAAAATTCGTTTCTAACTTACTGGGAATTATTTTCTTTACCTGCTCTTTGTTTTCTTCTTTCTTACTCATCATCATGACTCCTCTTATTTCGAACTATGTTTTTTACAAAGGAAAGAATGTAATCTTTATAATCAATAAAGTCATATACGCCCTCTCTCCACGCCTTTACAAACAACTTAATCAACAACTTATAGTAATGATAATAATATCTTCTAACGCTCATATGGGTAGGTTTTGCCACTAGATGCAAGTAATCCCAATGGGACGGATTGTTTGTGATAATTCTATCCCGATACATTTCATAAGTTTCTAAATTCATTTCGGGAGTAAAAATGGAAATGGCAACGTGTTTTAGGTTGTGCACCTTTATCCACCGATACAGCGCTTTAAAATCTTTTGCCGTATAATCTAAATCCACAATAAACATCCCCATAATATGGATTCCCAGTCGGTTACAAATTTCAATACTTTTTTCATTATTGGTTACGTTCGATTTTTTCTCATATACCTTTAACTGTTTATCCTCAATGGCTTCCAAGCCTGATAAAACGTAGTACAAGCCTATCTCTTTTAATTCCCTCATAAGTTCTTCATTTTCTGCAATAAAGTCTGTTCTTCCATAGCAGATGTATTTCTTCTGAATGCCTTTTTCTTTTACTAACCTTACAAACTCCTGTAACCGTTTCACATCAAACAAGAAATCATCATCTACAATATAGATATGCTCGGACTGGATTTGTTCAATTTCGTTTACCACATCTTCTATCTCACGACATACATATTTCCCAAGATTCATTCGATTTCGGTGACAGAATTTGCAGTGATAAGGACAACAGTAAGCAGTTCTTACCCAAGCGGCGTGTTCCAACTCTAAATATCTGTAATTTTGTGGATGCTCATAAAAATAACTTCTATCTGGCAGGGGTAGCCGTTTGATATCAAAAAAGCAATCTTGATTTTTATACCATTTACCATCCTTTTGGTAGCAAATCCCCTGAATTTCTTCTATTTTGATATCTTTTTGGAAAAAGTGATATTCTATAATATCCAGTATTTTGTAGATATCAAAAGTGGTAAGAATATAATCTACCCATTCTTTGTATAACCTGTCATAGCATAACTGTGTATGCAATCCTCCTAATATGGTTATGGTGTTTTCATTCTGCGTTTTAGCTTCTTTACAATATTCCAGCATAAAATTTTCCTGTCTGGTTCTTCCACAAACATATACCACATGTGGCTGATACTCTTTTATTTTTCGGGCTACGGTTATTTTCTCCACCTGACCGTCATACAATATAACTTCATGTCCCTGTTCCTTTAGTATAGTAGAAATATATTCCAATTCCAAACATTCATTTTCTATTACTCCCACAAAATTGTATTTTGTTCTTGATATTTCCGGATGAATCAGAAGAATTTTTAATTTATTTTTGTTCATATTTCCTTTGCTCCTCTTCTTCTAATTTTAAATAAGCAACTTTCCCAACTAATGTTTTTGGCAGTTCCGGTCTAAATTCATATTCATAAGGCAAAGAATATCTGGCAAGATTTTTTTCACAGTGCTGTTTAATTTCTTCCTTTACCCTTTCACTTGGTGCAATGCCATTTTTTAGTACGATAAAAGCTTTTGCTACATGAATTTTGTAAGGATGAGGAATCCCGACTACACAGGACATTAACACCTTTGGATGGGAGTCAATTACATTTTCTATGTATTGTGGATACAAACAATACCCGGAACTGATAATTAACCGTTTTAGGCGTTGTTTAAAATATACAAAACCATCTTCATCCATATACCCTAAGTCCCCGGTATACATCCAAACCAATCCATCTTCATGTTTCCTTAGAGTTAACTTTGTTTCCTCTTCATCATCTAAATATCCCTTCATTACCGATGGACCGCTGATTACGATTTCCCCTTCTTGATGGTATGGTAATTCTTCTTCTGTATTTGGCTTAACAATTTTGTAATAAGTATCCGGATAAGGAACACCGATACTGCCTTCTCGATAATAATTTCGTGGTGTTAAACAACTTCCGGTAACACATTCGGTCAGCCCATAGCCTTCTCGAATCTGAATATCTGCTCCATGCTCTTTTAGAAACGCATCTACCTTCTTTTTTAAGCTAACGGAAAGAGAATCTCCACCGGAAATCACACATTTTAGAAAAGATAAATCAACGCCATCTAACTTTTTATTCTTTAGCAAGGCTTCATACAATGTAGGTACTCCGGCAATAATGTTTGGTCTGTATTTTTTTAACAGTTTATCAAAGGTTTTTGCACTAAATTGTGGAAGTAAAATACTAGTTCCGCCAACGTACTGGACTGTATGAATACAGATTCCAAGTCCAAATCCATGAAATACCGGCATAATGGCTAACACCTTATCTTGCTCCTTTAAACATTGACAGGCTTCAAAGCTCTGTATTGCCAAGGCATTAAAGTTTCGATTGGTCAATTCGATTCCTTTGGGATATCCGGTAGTACCGCCACTGTATAAAATAGCCGCCACTTCTTCTCCCCAAAAAGCATTTTTTATTTCTTCTCTATAGCTTTCTCCCAGTTTTATAAATGCTTTCCATGGTATGGTTTTTTCACTTTTTTCTAAATGTACTTTTCTTCCCTTTGTTAACTGATATCCTATTTTCAAATAAGCGGGCATTGCGTTTTTTGCAGAAACAAGGATACATTTTTCTAAACTTGTTTCTTTTATAATGTGATTGATTTTATTGAATGCAATGTCTATGGTAACTACATACTTACTCTTTGCCTTATTTAAGTAATACTTTATCTCATTTTCCCCGGATAAGGGATGTATCATATTGGCAACTGCTCCGATTTTATTTAATGCATAAAAGCTAATGATTGCTTCCGGTGTGTTCGGCATACAAATGCTGACTTTATCCTGATATTTTATCCCAAGCTGTAGAAATGCTTTTGCACACTGGTCTATTTCTTCTAAAAATTCTTTATATGTTTTTTGATTTCCGTAATAATTATAACTAATGTATTCCGGATGTTTTAATGCCGATGTTTCCAACAACTGATATACGGAAACATCCGGATACTCTAAATGCTCTTTTACCCCCTCGTAAAAACGATACCAAGGAGTTTTTACCTGATTATTCATACGATTCCCTCTTTACTTTCCTGCCTCAATTAACATCTTTTTTATTGTTTCAAATAATGCTTTGTTGGCTTCTTCTACGGAAAGTTCTGCTACATCCATAGGCTTTCCAAAGGTTATTTTTAAATCTTTGCTTCGAAATTTATATTCTCCTGTGATAGCATATGGCACAATTTTTGTATTGGTTCTTTTCGCCATTACCACCGCTCCAAATTTAAAGGGCAATAAGATTTCGCTGGTATAATTTCGTTTCGCTTCTGGCGACACATTAATGGCTGCTCCCTGCTCTAAATATGCAATGGCTGATTTTAAAGCTTCTTTATTTTCTTTTGCTCCTAAATCAACAGGAATCGTTCCAATTAATCTAAAAAAACATCCAAAGATGCCGTCGTGCAAATCTTTTTTAGCAAGGGTATGCACTACTCTTTTTGTGCTTACATCCACTAAAATTGGGTCAAGTGCGTGTTTATGATTTCCCGCAATTACGATAGCGCCGCTTTTTGGTATATATTCTTTGTTGATAATAGTGGGGTTAAACACAAGTTTAAACACCCCTGTAAAAATAGGTCTTAATATTTTATATGCAATCATCTTTTTTCTCCTTCCTCAGGTACAAAATGTAAGTAATCAAACGTTTCTCAATCCTATTTTTATTATACCTTTCCTCCTCCTCAAAACAAGATGGCATCGGTCACGATATATAAGTGACTTTCGTCACTATTTTTTTTATTAATCTATTTCAATTTATCCTCATTTGATGTAAAATTAAATATAGAGAATTCCTTTTTTTATCATTTAACACATATCTTTTGTAGTAACCTACTTCTA
This sequence comes from uncultured Lachnospiraceae bacterium, assembly GCA_964450185.1. Taxonomy (GTDB): domain Bacteria; phylum Bacillota; class Clostridia; order Lachnospirales; family Lachnospiraceae; genus RUG11237. Next base: position 27,278 of record CAYVCL010000030.1, read on the forward strand.
TTTAAGAAGCTAAAGGAGATGGTTAATACGAAAAAGAAAAATCAAATTTCCAGTAAAAAAACATATATCAAACCCATTGATATAGCACTTCTTTCAATGGTTTTTGCGATGCTTATTGTTTTGATTATTGGGTTGTGGGTTGGTACTAATAACTATAAGAGCAAACAACTTCTGACTACTCAGGATACCATGGATATTCTAGCAGATAACTTGAGAATACAGTTTGAAAATTACATTTCTCAAAAGGCGGATACCCTCTATGGATTTACCTCATTTCCTGAAATCTATGAAATGGACAAGGACAAACAGCGTGAATTTATTAAAGGACGTTCCAAAGAGCTTGGTTTTCATCATATATTTATCATGAGTGCAGAGGGGTATGGATTTTATATTGAAACAGACGAAGTAAAATATCAAAAGGACGAACCATTTTTCCAGGATGTTATGAAAAATGAAATTTTTGTAACAGAACCTTTTTATGGTGCAGATGCCACTACTTTAACCGTCTGTGTATCTATTTATAACAAGAGCAACAAAAAGGTGGGGGCCCTTTGCGGTGCTGTTGAGTTAAAAGAGCTACAGGATATGTTTGAAGAAAACAGAATGATTCAAAATGGAAAAAGTTATCTTGTAAATCGTCAGGGACGTTATATTGCTGTGGAAAACATGCAGGAAATTTATGAAAAAATGTCCATTTATGACAAGGATGATTCCGATTTTTCGCTGGTCCGCACCTGTTTTGATAAAAAGGAAGATCAACACGGAAAGATTGTACAAGAAGGAACCGAATATCAGGCAAATGTGTCTTATTTACAAAGTTATAACTGGGCTATCGTGCAATGTATTGAAACGGAAGAAATTTTTAAGGATTTAAGATATATTGATTTTTGGAAATATGCTGCTTTAGTAATTGTGGCATGCATTATTTTAGGTCTAATCCGTATTACCGTATATTGGCATAACAGTGAACGAAGAAGTGAAACAGACGCATTAACCGGCTGCAGAAGTCGTGCATCCATGGAAAAGCTGTTAGAATGGCTAAACAAGGAATCCCAGTACGATGTAACGATTATTTATTTTGATTTAAATCATTTCAAACAATTAAATGATACCTATGGACACGATAAGGGCGACAGCATTTTATGTATTTTTAGTTCCATATTAATGGATGTATTTGGGGAATCCAGTTATGTTGGGCGCATTGGTGGCGATGAATTTATCGTAGTCTTACGGGATGCTTCAGAAAATGATATCATAAATCTTTGTAATCAAGTATCCCTACATTTAAAAGAGCAAAGCAAGGATTTGGAATTTGGTCATATTATAAGCACTGCTTACGGATACGCTACCAGAAAGCGCGGTAGCAAGAAATCATTGGATGACATCATCACACAAGCAGATGAAGCAATGTACAAACACAAAAGACAGGCATCTTCTTGACAGATTCATGTGATTATCTTATTCTAAATAAGGATTTTCCATAATATTCATTATTATGGAAAAAAATTACGAAGATGGGAGAAGAATGACATGAAAACAAGAGGAGATATTATACTGGTTACTGTGGCATTGATGTTTCTTGTGGTAATTGGTAATTATTTTATTCCTTACGAAAAGGCGCTTTACAAAAATGCAGAGGTTACTGTATTTACCACCGGGTTTCCTGCACAGGAGGACACTTTGATTGTAAGTACTATGGAGGAAATTGATAAAGCTTACGAGGGTTACGATGAATTTGCTATCCAAGTGGATACCGACAAAATCCAGAAAACAAATTACTACCTTGACATTAGTACAGCCGGCAACAGATTCAAAACATCAAATAGTGCTTTCATTCATTTAAGTACTATCATTGAAGGTTGTGCTTACGACCAGATATTTATAGTTGAATTAGCGGACGGAAATCGTATTCCTGTGCGAATGTACGGCAAAGTCTTAGACTTTTCCGATGATACCATGCTCCTTCCTGTAGGAAAAAAGCTGGTTTATTCCAAGCCTTTTTCAGTTCTGGAAGAAATTGACAGCAAATATGATTTAACTGCCGAGGATGCTACCTACTGGATGATAGATGCTTCCGGCGAGGAATTCTGTCATACAGATGAAGTCAGTGAAAAGCGACATCTTGTATATTGCATCAACTGGGGAATTATTATTGCAGGCGCCTTTGGATATGCTATTATTAGCACTATTGTTCTTGTAAAGAAGAAAAGGGCGGCTCGTGGAAATTAAATTTACATAAGGCAAAACAGCAGCTATGGGCAAAAGCCGTTAGCTGCTGTTTTTATAATTTTCTATTTTATATCCGAATGACAACCGCAGTCAGAATCTCCGCCACAATTACCGGAACAGCTTCCGCCCGCCGGGCAGCCAATACATTTTACACCGCTTTTCTTTGCCTTTACTATGTATCCTACTGCAACACCAATTATGAGTAATAAAATTCCTACTACTATGATATTTGCCATACCAATACTTCCTTTCTTATAGAAAACTAATTTGCATTCAATTTATATTCTGCATTAAACTTCTTATTTGTTCTAGCAATAATCAATCCTACAACAGCTACAATGGCAATTACTGCGATAAGTCCCGGTACAAATCCGCTTCCAAGACTTCCTGTTGTAATTAAAGTACCAATCTGATATACAAGGAACGCTACCACATAGCCTGTTCCTAACTGCAATCCAATACCGCCAAAAAGCCATTTCTTATCCTGCATTTCAGAGTTCATCGCACCCATAGCTGCAAAACAAGGAGGTGTGTATAAGTTGAACATCAGATATGCCAATGCTGCCACTTTTGTGATAGCGATAACGCCGGCAACCTCCGCACCTGCACCTTCCATAAGAGCAAGTTTTTCTGTATCGATAAGGTTCTCAAGCCCAACAAAGCAAACAGCTAATGTACCAACTACATTTTCTTTTGCAATGAAACCTGTTACTGCTGCTGCTGCCAACTGCCAGCTAAGAACACCAACAATCGGAACAAGCAAGTATGCAATCGGCTGAGAAATAGATGCAAGAATAGAAGTATCTGCTACTTCTGCAACCTGGAACTTCCATGTAAATGTCTGCATAAGCTGAACTACAGCATTACAAACAAGAATAATTGTACCAGCCTTTACGATATATGCTTTACCACGAGATAACATGGAAAGAGTTGCTCTCTTTAAGCTTGGAATCTTGTATTCCGGAAGCTCGATGATAAAGAATGATTTTCTGTACTTATATCCTGTAATTTTCTTTACAAGTAAAGCACCTAATAAAATTAACACAATACCTACCAAATACATCATTGGTCCTACCCATGATGCATCTGCAAAGAATGCACCTGCAAACAAAGCGATAACCGGAAGCTTCGCTCCACAAGGCATAAATGGTGTCAACATTGCTGTAGCTCTACGTTCTCTTTCATTACGAATGGTACGGGAAGCCATAATTCCAGGGATTGCACAACCAGTACCGATTACCATTGGAATTACAGATTTTCCTGAAAGACCAACTCTCTTGAAAATCGGGTCTAATACAACGGTTGCACGAGCCATGTAACCACAGTCTTCTAATAAAGCAATTAAGAAATACATTACCATTACCAATGGAAGGAAACCTACAACGGCACCTACACCACCGATGATACCATCAACTAACAATGACTGCAAGAACGGATTTGCATTTTCTACCATACCTGCAACCCATTCCTGGAAAGTTTCAATCCAGCCTACCAGCCAGTCTGCAATCCAAGTTCCCACTGTTGACTGGGAAATATAAAATACGAGGAACATTACCAGCGCAAAGATTGGAATACCAACAAATTTATTTGTGAGTACCGCATCAATCTTATCCTGTACATTTTTATCTTTTGTCAGAACTTTACGTTTTTCCACGTCGCTTACAATTTTATTTACGAAAGCAAAACGTTTTCTGTCTGCAGCTTCAACTTCTGCTTTGTCCTGTAAATTAATATCGTCCTGTACGTATGGTGCTTTCTGTTTCGCCCCATTTAATGATACTGCCTTTTCTACAACTTCTTTCAGACCATTGGAAGAAGTGGAAACTGTCTTAATTACCGGACATCCTAATTTTTCAGCTAAAAGTTTTTCATTAATCTGAGTATCTTTCTTTTCGTTAATGTCACTCTTATTCAACGCTACTACTACCGGAATTCCTAATTCCAATAACTGTGTTGTGAAGAATAAGCTACGGCTTAAGTTTGTTGCATCCACAATGTTGATGATTGCATCCGGATTTTCATTTCTCACATAAGCACTTGTGATGCTTTCTTCTGATGTAAACGGTGACATGGAATATGCACCCGGCAAATCCACTGCAACCAGTTCTTCTGCACCTTCATAGTAATTTTTCTTGATTAAACTTTCTTTCTTTTCTACGGTAACACCTGCCCAGTTACCTACACGCTCATTTCTTCCTGTCAGGGCATTGTACATCGTAGTTTTTCCGCTGTTGGGATTTCCCGTCAACGCAATTCTCATTTTGCATCCTCCTTTTTCTGCACTTTCACAGACTTAACTTTTGTTAGTTTTAGCTAACTTAATGTCATAAAAAATAGTGATTTAAAATCACTATTTTTCTATACTGAAATAGCTTGTGCTAAATCATTATCGATATTGTATCTGGCGTCTTTCACTGAAATAACGCAACTGCCTTTTCTACGAGAAACCACAGTAATCGGTTCTCCGCTATAACAGCCCAATGAAAAAAGAAATGAATTTAATTCTTCATCATCTGTTATAATGTCTTTCACAATGTATTCTTCTCCGAGATTCGCATCAATTAAATTCATATTCACAGATTCCTCCTATTCCTAATAGAACTGCCAATTTTTTCCATTTGTTTTCGCTACCTATAGTTAGGTTTTTCTAACTTACACTTGAAGTTTAATACAAAATAATTCCTTTGTCAACTGGTTTTCGATAGAAAATGAAAATTATTTTCAATTAGGCATCCATAGTTTAACGAATCCCTACCACTTCATATCCTGCTTTTTCAATTACTGCCTTGATTTGCTCGTCACTGATTTCCTTTTCGAAAGATACTACTGCCTCTTTCTTTTTTAAATTAACTTTTGCAGCAGCACCGTCAAGTTCATTAATACATGCTTCCACTCGATTTTTGCAATGCTCGCAGGACATTCCCTCTACAATAAATGTTTTCTTTGCTATCACCGACTTTAATTTCTTTCGCTTCTTTTTCACGGAAGAACCTCCACCACAACAGCCACCTTCGCCCTTAAAATGCTTTATGCTGGAACGAATTCCGATTACTATAAAAATTGCAAGGATAGCAATAATAATTATATTTGCCATATTCTTCCTCCTTGGTTAGTCTTGACTAATTAAATATAGCATGCCCTTCAACGGAAGTCAAATTTGTATTGATTTCCCCTCCCGTTGCCAACGTCTGTTCATGATGCAATACTACATGCCTTTCTAACAAATCTTCCCCACCAATATTATGAGCAGCCCAATACTCAATGCCACTATTGTCCCTGTCAATATACTCCGAGGAATACTACGCAAGTAAAAACCATAATTTTGATAAGATGCTTTCATATCCTCCGTTCCCGGAATCCATGCGGATGGCGTATGTGCATACCAGCCACAGCTGAGAATTAATGTTACATATAGCTTTACCACAATCCATAACCCTAAGGAATAACCAAATCCCTGCAAAAAGGTCCTTGCACCAGCCCAATATACAATTCCTGCAAATATCAAAAGTACTACGATAACTGCAGGCAATTTTTTAATAATTCTCTCCTTTGTAGACAATATCTTGCCTACTTTTCCCTTATACTCTGGTAGCGAATGAACTCTTTCCTGAATATCTCTAGGTAAATTATGTAATCCGGAAATTGGATTTTTCTTTGCTCCTGCCATTTCAAATATTGTGAACAGCATACAAATAAGTATTGCGGCTATTGTCATTAACAGCATAGTCTGTTTCCCTCCCCTCCTTTGCCTCTTGATTAGGCATTATAGTCTTTCGCTTCTTTTGTCAAAACACCATGCTAATGGCACTTGTTAGATAGGACTAACTCCTAGTAATCAGTATAACACTTGTCTGTAAAATGAAAAGCACGAAAATTGAGAATGTTTATCACTTTGTCTTGGGTAAGCTATAAAAAATAGTGCCGGTTGGTACCTGGCACTATTTCCTTTCATAATTACTACTAAGTTAGCAACCACCAGTTCAACTGGTGGTTTATTATTAGCCCTCAAAAGGGC
>CAYVCL010000031.1:0-32722 GCA_964450185.1 uncultured Lachnospiraceae bacterium
TTTTCACACCGCGCATAGTCATGCACATATGCTCTGCCTCTAACACCACCATAACTCCCTGTGGCTTAAGATATTCCATAATGGCATCTGCAATTTGACCTGTCATTTTTTCCTGTATCTGAGGACGTTTTGCAAAAACTTCCACCGTTCTGGCAAGTTTACTTAATCCTGCTACTTTACCGTTCGGTATATAAGCAATACATGCTTTTCCGTAAAAAGGCATCAAATGATGTTCGCAGGTGGAATAAAAGGTAATATCCTTTTCTAACACCAGTTCATTATGCTCTACGGTAAAGGTTTTTCCTAAATGGGTTCCGGCATCTTCTGTCAAACCGCTGAAAATTTCTTCATACATTCTCGCAATTCTGTCCGGTGTATCTATGAGTCCTTCCCTGTTTACATCTTCGCCAATTCCCTCTAATAAAAGGGTTACTGCCTGTTTAATTTTTTCCTGATTCATTTATCCCAAGCCTTTCATACGCCAATAGGCTTATTTTTCTTCTTCATTTCTTCCATCAGTTCCGTCAATCTTCCAATAAAGGACAAAGAACCAAAGGCAAGAATTACATCCTCTTTTCCGGCCAGTAAAAGTGCCATCTCCAATGCTTCTTTCATACTGTCAGCCGCCGTTACATTTTCATTGTAATCACGCACTGTATACGCCAGTTCCATCCCTGATAACGCCCGTTCATTATCCGGTATGGTAAAAGTAATAATCTGGCTGGCAAAAGGGGCTGTTTCTTTCACAATCTTTTCGTATTCCTTATCTTTAAAAACGCCCATAAGATATATAATTTTCTGATGGCCCAACTGTTGTTTTACCAGTTTTGCCAACTTTTTTGCCGCATCTTCGTTGTGGGCACCATCTACAATAATACGAGGATTCTTGTGAATTGTGGTAAATCTGCCTATCCATTTTGTTTTGGCAAATCCCTGATAAATCGCTTCCCGGCTCACCGAAAATCCCTTTTTCTGCATAGTTTCGATGACTTTCAAAGCTAATACCGCATTACTAATCTGATGTTCTCCCGCCAGTGACAGTTCCAGATTTTCATAATCTTCATAGGAAAATACCTGTTTGTCCAGACTGCTCTCTGTTACGGTTGCCTTCGTAACATCAGCCAGCACAAATTCTGCTCCTGCCTTTGCTGCTTCCTGTCTTAGCACCTGTTCTACACATGGCTCCTGAGTCATGGACACTGCCGGAACATCTTTTACCATAATTCCTGCCTTGGTTCTTGCAATCTCTTCTAAAGAATCTCCCAAAATTCCCATATGATCCCTACTGATAGAAGCAAACACAGTACAAATCTTCTTTGTGATGGCGTTGGTAGCATCTTCACTGCCGCCCAGTCCACACTCTAAGATTACCAAATCACAGTTATGACGTTTATAATACCAGAGTGCCAACGCTGTTTCCACCTCGAAAGGCGTTGGATGAGTCAAGCCTTCTGCCACCATCTGCTCTATGATTCCCTGAATCAACGTAATTCCTTCTGCAAAATCACTTTTTTCTATATATCTGTTATTAATTTGAATCCGTTCTCTATATTTACATATGGTAGGAGAAACATATCTTCCCACACGATATCCGGCTTCTCCATAAATCGTAGAAAGATAGGAAACTACAGAGCCTTTTCCATTAGTTCCTGCCACATGAATAATGGAAAGCTCCTGTTCCGGGTGATTTAGCCGCTCCAATAGCTGCTGCATGTTAGCCAATCCTAACACACTTCCGTAGCCACTAATCTCCTCCATATAATTTCGTGCCTGTCTGTAATCCATAGCACACCTCTGTTCTTTATTTTTCCTGTTTTTTCCGAATTAATTCCTATTATTTCTTTGTGCGATATTTTTCTTCGCAATATTTACAACGGTAAATTTTCTTTTCCTTGTCTGTTAAAATAAATACCTGCTTTAATTCCTGCTCAATGGAAGTAATACAACGTGGATTTTTACACTTGATTACGTTTTCAATGGTTTCTGGAAGATTTAACTCTTTCTTCTCTACGATTTCGCCGTCTTTGATAATATTTACAGTAATGTTGCAGTCAATAAATCCAAGAATATCTAAATTTAATTTCTCAATATCACATTCCACTTTGATAATGTCTTTTTTTCCCATAACCTTGCTGCGGGCATTTTTAATAATGGCAACACAGCAGTCTAACTTGTCCAGTTTCAAGTCATGATAAATAGACATACTTTTTCCTGCTTCAATATGATCCAACACAAAACCTTCGTTTAATTTACCAACGTTTAACATAATTTCCTCCTAATCCACTTTGATTTCAAGTAATGTAAGTATTAACGCCATTCGTGCATAAACACCATACTGCACCTGTTTAAAGTATACTGCCCTTGGATCATCATCCACTTCAATGGAAATCTCATTGACTCTTGGAAGTGGATGTAATACCAGCATGTCCTCTTTTGCCAGCTCCATCTTCTTTTTATCTAAAATATAGAAATCTTTCATTCTTACATATTCTTCTTCGTTGAAGAAACGCTCTTTCTGTACTCTTGTCATATACAAAAGATCCAGTTCCGGCATAACTTCTTCTAAGCGGACTACCTCTTTATATTCAAGATTGTTTGCCTCCAATACTTCTTCTCTGATATATCCAGGTATTCTTAATTCTTCTGGGGAAATCAATACAAACTTTACATTTTTATATCGAGATAATGCTTTAATCAAGGAATGTACGGTTCTTCCGAATTTTAAATCGCCGCATAAACCAATGGTTAAATCCCCAAGTCTTCCCTTTAAGGATTTAATGGTTAATAAATCTGTAATGGTCTGAGTAGGGTGCTGATGTCCTCCATCTCCTGCATTAATCACTGGAATGGATGAATGCATAGAAGCCACTAACGGCGCACCTTCCTTTGGATGGCGCATAGCACAGATATCCGCATAACAGGAAATCATACGGATGGTATCAGATACACTTTCCCCTTTGGCTGCTGAGCTGCTGGATGCAGAGGAAAATCCTATTACATTTCCGCCCAGATTCATCATGGCTGCCTCAAAGCTTAATCTTGTTCTGGTACTTGGTTCATAAAAACAAGTTGCAAGTTTTTTTCCATCACACGCATGGGCATATTTTTCCGGATTTTTTTCAATCTTCCCTGCCAATTCCAAAATTTCATCCAATTCTTCTACAGTAAAGTCCACTGGGCTCATTAAATGTCTCATGTTTATCTCCTTTTACGATTTATTTTGCAGTTATCAGTTTTTACGCAATAATAGAAAGCCCGATATCGGACTTTCTATTATTATATCCCCCTACTTATATGTTAATAAATCTTCTACGGTTTTACGTTTTGGTGCATCCGGTTTCTCAGCCCCATAACCGATTGCTATCAATGCTACCATTTCCTGTGTTTCCGGCAATTCTATCATTTCTGCCACTTTATCATAATCAAAAATTCCCATAATTACGCTTCCCACGCCGTATTCATGTGCTGCAAGACAGAAGGTCTGAGATGCCACTCCTGCATCAAACATCTGCCAGGAATCTCCCTTCACTGTTGTAAAGGAACCATCTCTCTCATAGCCACATCTGTTTTTCACAACTGAAACAGCTACTACTGCCGGTGCAGAATTGATATTATTTGCATTAAAAGGATTGGTTGCTTCTGATGCAATTTTATCTTTCAATTCTTTACTTTCCACTACCGTATAGCGGGTAATCTGTGTGTTTTTCCATGATGGTGCCATGGAAGCTGCTTCGATAATCTTCTGTATTGTATCATGGCTCACCGGTTCTTCTGTAAATTTACGGATACTACGACGGGTATTAATACATTCAATTGCGTTCATCACGTTTCCTCCTCTGAGCATTTTTGTTTATTATATAATAAATATGTGGTTGTTGCAAGTTGGATTTATTTCTGTTACATAGCGTTTTTCTTCATTTTATTCCTTGATATATTCTTCAATATTGCAGGTATGTTTTTTGGTAGTTTTATCGTAATTAATGCCCACCAGCAACATATTTCCCTGATATTCTTTTAAGCTTTCCACATACCTCTTTTCTTTTATCTGAGCAATAGCCCCCTCCGCGGTTTTATCGTATTTTAATTCCACTATCATTGCAGGTTTATCCGAATGTTTTCTTGGTATATATACGATATCTGCAAATCCTTTTCCCGTAGGCAATTCTCGTATTCTTGTGTATTCGTTAATTGCATTATAATATGCTAATGAAATAACACAACTTAAAGAGTTTTCGTCATTGTAGGTAAGAATGGACGTGTTTTCTGTATGAACCTCATCTATCATTTGAGCCACTACTGCTTCACTACGCTGCCATGTTGCCTGCAATAACTGGTCTGACTTTTTTATGGAAGTAATAACTTCTTTCCACTGTTCCCCTGTAATTGCTCTCACAAACTCAGCCCTTACTTCTGCATTAGGTATAAATACACAACCTGTTTCTTTGTTATATGCCAGATATCCCAAATGCACCAACAATGTCAGTACATCATCTTTGCTTGCAAAAGTGGTCATATCATTTTGAAAGGTTTGATAATCAATTTCCACAGATTCACTAGCAAGCATTTGAGTAATGGCATCCTTTAACCCGTCATAATTCATATCTAAATATACCTTTAATGCTTCGTAAGTTTCTGTCTGTGTCCAGTAGCTTGCAAAATCTTTTCTTCGAATGCTATCTATCACAGATTTCGGATTATATATATGCAGTTGGTTACTAAATACATATCCATCATACCATTCTTTCTCTTTTTCGAAATCCACATCATATTGCACGCATAAATCTTCAACTTCTTTTTCCGTAAAACCAATATACTCCGCAAACTGTCCCGAATCTGTCATAGAATATTCATCAAACATATTTAGCGCAGAATGAGTTCCATACTTCTTAATAGGCAGAATTCCTGTCATATAAGCAAGAGATACATAAGCTTTATCTTTTAATAAATTTCTTATAAAATCAAGATATTTTTTCTGGTCTTCTACCGTATATTTCTTTTCTCGTAAAATACAGTCCCACTCGTCAATGATAAATATAAAACTTTCCTTTGTTTTACTAAAAAGTTTAGCTAATGCCATACTTAAAAACTTTTCCTGTTCGGAAATTTTGCCCGGATACTGCTCTTTTAATTCTTCTAAAACCTGTGATTGTATATATGAAATCAGTTCTTCCGCAGAATTTACCACACTGAGAAAATCCTGTATGTTCAATGCAATTACATTGTATTGATTCAAATATTTTTTGTAGCTTTCATCTTCTGCAATTTTATATTTTTCAAATATTTCTGCAGAATCACACTCTTTTCCATAGTATGCTACCAACATATTGGCAGCCATAGACTTGCCAAATCTTCGGGGGCGACTGATACAAACTGCGTTTTGTTCTGTGTCAAGCACCTTATTAGTTAATGATATCAGACCTGTTTTATCCACATATATTTCAGAATTGCAAGACCGCTTAAATCTTCCATTTCCCGGATTCAAATAAACTCCCATGTCGCTCCTCCTTCCTTCTGCATATATAGTATCACAGTTTTGAGGTTTCAACTATATAATATTTTTGTTTTTCTAAAGCATTTTTCAACTATTAAAAAAACAGGCGCTTCAACAGCACCTGTCCTCACTTTCTCTTAATGTAAGCAAGACGATAAGCCGGGTTATGTCGCGAATCATCATCTATCTAGGACTGTCGTCGCCAACAGCCTCCAGCAACCTACCTAGGACCGACGGGCCGCCGTATGTCCAAATTCGGTTTTGCTTCGAGTGGGGTTTACATATGCCCCGCATGTTACCATACGGGCGGTAGTCCCTTACACTGCCCTTCCACCCTTACCATATTGCTATGGCGGTATATTTCTGTTGCACTAGCCTTGGAGTCACCTCCACCAGACGTTATCTGGCACCCTGCCCTATGAAGCCCGGACTTTCCTCACCTGCGGTCTTTCGACACTTGCAGCTGCGATGATTTGTCTTACTTACCAAGCTATTATATTGCAGATGCATGTTCATTGTCAACTTTTTTATTCGCCTCAAGATGTCTGCACTACCGCTTCATCATATGTCGAACCTCTTTTGCTTCCCTTCTACTTTATCCTATACCATAAATCAACATTTGTTATTAACCAATCAGAAATTTCTTTCCTTCCCCACTCACCAAAATCCCGTTCCTTATTGTCTAAATCATACACAAGTAAACCCGGTTTATTTCTTTTAAGTTCTACTACTCTAACCCCTGACCTATCATATAATGCTGTTGGTGCTGTTTGGTATGGATGAATCGCATCGACTGTCAATGTATATGTAACATTCTCTACTGCTCTAGTTCTAATATGCGATTCTATTATGCTATATCTTTGCTCATCATCATAATCAGAAACATCATAAAATAAAATGATATTCAAATCGGTATGTTCCCTATATAACTCTCTAAAAAATTCAGGAAATCTAACTTCAAAACATATTCTTACACCAATTTTCAAATTTTCTATTTCAAATATTCCATCCATATTTCCAATGCTAAAATTATCTTTATCCCAGCCCCATAATGCTCTTTTATGATAAAATAATTTTTCTTTATGAGGAGAAAAAAAGATTGCACTATTGTAGAACTTCTCATCTTCTTTAATTATCGTTCCCACAATCACATATATATTATTACAATCAACCAACTTCTGTATTTGTTCATATACCATATGTAATTTGTCAAATTCCACTACAGATGAATTTTCAATATCACGGGGTGGATATCCCGTTAATGCACATTCTGGAAAAATCAACAATTTTATGCCTTTTTGTATTGCTTCTTCAATAGCTTGTTTCATAATACTAAAATTACGATTTATCTCATTTGTAACAGCAAATTGATATGCTCCAATTCTCATAACTTTATCTCCTCTTATATTAGCGACACCACCACTCACCAAATATCTGCTGTACCATTTCTAACTTTTTTTATCAGAAATGCTATTTCACTAGATACTCCCTTATAACATCATCGCTCCAAATATGTGCTTCAATATATCTTTCCGGTCCGTGCCTTCCATCATCATTCCATTCTTGTGGTAAGCCATACTTTTCAATAACTTCTAAGATTTCATCATAAGTATATAGTTTTTTACGATATTCCTTTCCATCATTTACTTTATCACTAAAAGTAGGATGAGAATCTCCATATGTAAACGATATTGTTCTTATGTCAAACTTTTCAATCGGTATTTTTATATATGAGCTATTTTCATACCAAGTACTTAACCAGGGGCTATGCTCTACCACCATATAATGGGGTACTTGTCTGCAAATCAAGCCACCTTTTCTTTCAAACTCGTTTCTTAATATATTTTCATAATAGACTCTTGCCTGCATATAATCTGAATTTCTTTTAGCACATTGCACATTTGGCTTAGTTATTATTATTTCCTGAAGCACTCTATTTGCGTCTTCTAATGACAAGTCTGATAAATTTTTAAATGGTCCAATCTTCTTATCATAATAATGGTAGAGAAACATTCTACATTACTCCTTCTCTCATCTTTTGATGTCGGTGTTAACTTCTCATTCTCTTTCTTCATCAGCTTTACAACCCGACATTATCAACAAATGATTCGTCCAGCTAATTTGTGTCACCACTGGTGTCACAAATTCATTTTAGCCATTTTGAAAGAAAATTATATCATTTATCGTTCATACCTATTCACCTATCACGAAATCTACATTATCTTGAGGCTGATACTCTTCTACATATCTATGTTCCGCTGGAAAATATCTGTTTTCATATTTGTCAATAATTTGTTGCTCATCACCAATATATGTATCTCTTTTTAGCACCCGTCGAAGCCTAACTTCCTCTGGAATATCAATATATATCATATAATCAAATATATTATTGAATTCTTTCTTTTGAAGAAAGACTCCTTCTACAATTACAATGGTATTATTATGGATAGAAAAACGCTTTTCAAAATATGTATCATTATCTTTGTCATATAACTCAATATCAATGTAATCCTTCTGTCCATTTTTGATTTCATTTATGACGTTCAAAAAATAGTCAAATCTCCATTGCAAGTCATAGTAGCATTGCCAGTCAGGAAATGCGGAATTGTATCTCACTTCCCGCACATTAATGAAATCATCAATATGAAGCAACATCACATTATAATTATTATCTTCAAATTTCTGACATAGCGTTTCAGATATTGTACTCTTGCCAGCACCGCCAAGACCATCAATTCCTATTACCCCAATATTATCTGCACTAATTGTATTTATTATGTTTTTAAATAAAATTTCCATCTCCAACATAATCTATCCCCCACCCTATATTTGTACAATTTTAGTTTATAAGCGGCACAAATCCCCCTCAAAAAAGGCATTCCATTCACATTCGTCCCTGCCTTTCTCAGAAAAATCTGTGCCGCTTATGAGTGTACTGCTAACCACTAACTCCTAATCCTGCATCACACCTTAAAACAACTACCCCCAATAAATTCTCGAATAATCGAATTATTCGGAACATCCTCACTACTGATTCCCAAGAAATAATCAAGGAACTTCAGCAAGCGTTTTGCTTCCGGGTATTCTTCGTCTTCTGGTTTGATGCTGAATAACAATGGTTCTGCATACTGTTTTAATACGGATAATTCGTAAATCAGTGCCGAGTTAAACATTACATCTGCTTCTTCCTGATATGGGAAAATATTTTTTTCTTCACCACGTCTTACGGAATACCACATACCAATGGTTGTTTTGGCATCGGAGCCTCTTGTTCTGGCATCTCTTACCATTCTTCGAATCAAACGACCATCTGTAGTTGGAATTCTGTTATGTTCATCTACATTTAACTGAGTTAACGCACTGATATAAATTTTATATTTGCTTTCTTTTGGCAATGAATAAGATAATTTATCATTCAACCCGTGTATTCCTTCCAAAACGAGGATATCTTCCTCTCCAAGCTGTAAATAATCACCCTTGTATTCTCTTTTTCCTATTTTAAAATTAAAGGACGGAATTTCTACACGTTCGCCACGAAGTAATGCGCTCATGTCCTTGTTAAACTGCTCCACATCAATGGCTTCCAGACATTCAAAATCATAATTACCAAATTCATCTTTTGGCGTAAATTGCCGGTCTTTAAAATAATTATCCAGTGCCACCGGATGTGGTTTCATGCCATGCGCTAAAAGCTGTACCGATAATCTATGGGAAAATGTTGTTTTTCCGGAGGATGATGGTCCTGCAATCATTACAAACTTCTTATCGCCACATCGTTTGATTTCTTCCGCAATTTCTGCAATTTTCTTTTCCTGTAAAGCCTCCTGCACCAGAATCAACTGTTCCATATTGCCAGCTACAATTTTATCGTTTAACGCACCTACAGTGCTTACATCCAGCATTTCGCCCCACTGCTCAGCTTCCTTTAAAACGCTAAAAAGCTTCATACGCGGTTTAAATTCCGGTATCTGCTTCATATCTTCTGCAGTAGGTAATTGCAATACAAATCCATCGTCAAACTGAATCAACTGAAAATATTTTACATAGCCTGCATCCGGCAGCATATATCCGTAAAAATAATCTTCAAAACTGCTCATGCTGTAAATATTTACGCTGGACACACGACGATAACGGAACAGACGCTCCTTATCCTTCATACCGTACTTTTTAAATAAAGAAATTGCATCCTTGGTTGGAATGGTTTTCTTATTAATGGGAATCCTTTCTTCCGAAAGCCGCATCATTCGCTTTGACACTTTATCCAAAAACTTCTGCGTCAGTTCAACGGTTCCTCTCATGGTACAATACAGTCCCTTATCCACCGAAAAATCTACCATGACTTTTTCAATCTGTCCTGCATCTTCCATTTCTGCCACGTCATACATTGCCTTTAACATCAGCAAAGTAGCACTTCTCTTATAGGCTTTATGCCCTGCATCGTCTGCTGTGGTTATAAATGTTATCTGGCAGTCTTCTGTCACCAGCTTATTTAACTCCTGCAGCCTATGCCCAATCATTACCAATGCAATGTCTTCTTTATAATCCTTCTGAAAATCTGCTGCAATTTCCCTGAAAGACGTCCCTCTGGCGTACTCTTTTACTTGATCCCCAATGGTTACTTTTACCTTCTCTGACATAAAAATGCCCCCTTTACATATACCAAAATGGATGTTTATTCACTGCAGAGAAAATTTCCACTCCGCTACATTCCCTTTCTAAATATTGTACCATGAATGGCACAAAAATATGCTCTAAACCGTAATGACCTGCATCAATAATCGTCAAACCTCTTGCAATGGCATCGATTCCTTCATGATGGTCAATGTCACCAGTAATCAACACTTCTACCCCTGTTTTGATTGCATTACCAATTACACTTTTCCCGGAACCCGGGCAAATCCCTGCTGTCTGCACCTTACGCAATGGTTCACCAAAGATTTTCACCTGTTCCAAACCAAACTGGTGTTTTAGCAGCTCTGCCACCTGACTTACCGTCATTTCTTCCGGTAACAGCCCTGCTTTTCCAATTCCTGCTTTTCCGGTTTCGCCTTCGTAAGTTACGTCTAACACACTTCTGGCTGTTAATCCGATTTTATCTGCCGCCAAATCTGCCATATGTGTCACGTCAAAATTCGTATGCATGGCATAATAACAAATCCCGTTTTCCAGCATTTTTACAATTCGTCTTCCAATAAAATCATCGGTAGTAATCTTCTTCATTGCCGAAAAAATCAACGGATGATGGGTGATAATCATATCTGCTTCCATCAAAATGGCTTCGTCCACCACTTCGTCAGTTGCATCTACCGCCACATATATTTTTGACACTTTTTTCTTTCGATTCCCCAGCAAAAGCCCTACATTATCCCAGCTTTCCGCATAAAAGCAAGGGGAAAGTGTTTCTAACATGGAAATCACTTCATTACATTCCATCTATGCCACCTCCTTTGTTACTTACGCAAAATACTCTGCTGCTTTTTCATTTAATTTTATCATCTGCTCTACTTCCAACAGTCGCTCCTTTTGTTTCTGTGTGGTTCCCTGTTGCAATGTTTGTGCAATTTTTTTATAATTCTGGTTTTCTTTCGCCAAATATTCCTGTAATACCAGATGTTTTTCTGTCAAAAGATATTTTCCATATTCATAAAAACATTCCTGCTCCAGCTTCATTTGACCGGAACTTACCCGCATCATAGGGTAATATTTTCCATCTTCTTCCACCATATTTTCTTTTAAAATAACAAAGCCATTATCTTCCAAAAAATGTCTTACAAACCCATATTCGGACTGGGGCTGAATTACAAACCCTTGCAGGCTGTGAAATAATTCCTGACTTTCGTCGATAATTTTCATCATCAGTCTTCCACCCATGCCGGCAATTACCACTTCCTGCACTTCTCCTACGGCTAACTTCTTCGCACCATCAGAAAGCCTTAATTCTATGTATTCGTCCAGTTTATGAAGCTGTACATGCTCTTTTGCCCGTTGCAATGGCCCTTTACCGATATCCATTGCAATCGCACCATGTACTCGTTTTTGTTCCACTAAGTAGATAGGAATATATCCATGGTCTGTTCCAATATCTGCCATTTTGTCGCAGTTGTCTAAAAGTGCCGCAACTGCGTAAAGTCTTTTTGATAACTCCATGAATTTCTCCTAATCCAAATAGTCTTTTAACTTACGGCTTCTACTTGGATGACGAAGCTTTCTTAACGCTTTTGCTTCAATCTGACGAATACGTTCTCTAGTAACGTTAAATTCTTTTCCTACTTCTTCCAGTGTGCGCGCTCTGCCATCGTCTAAACCAAAACGAAGACGAAGTACCTTCTGTTCTCTTTCAGTAAGAGTGCTTAACACTTCCACTAACTGTTCCTTTAACAAAGTAAATGCCGCTGCATCTGCTGGTACCGGCACATTATCATCCTGAATAAAGTCACCTAAATGACTGTCTTCTTCTTCACCGATTGGTGTTTCCAAAGAAACCGGTTCCTGTGAAATTTTAAGAATTTCTCTGACACGTTCTACCGGCATATTCATTTCTGTGGCAATTTCTTCCGGCAGTGGTTCTCTACCTAATTCCTGTAACAACTGACGTGATACACGAATTAATTTGTTGATAGTTTCTACCATATGCACAGGAATACGGATAGTTCTTGCCTGATCCGCAATCGCTCTGGTAATCGCCTGACGAATCCACCATGTTGCGTAAGTACTGAATTTGTATCCTTTACGGTAATCGAATTTTTCTACCGCTTTAATTAATCCAAGATTTCCTTCCTGAATCAAATCAAGGAACAACATACCACGTCCCACATAACGTTTTGCAATACTAACTACAAGACGAAGGTTTGCTTCTGCAAGACGCTTTTTCGCCTCTTCGTCACCTAATTCCATACGCTTTGCCAGTTCAATTTCTTCTTCTGCACTAAGAAGTGGTACTTTACCGATTTCTTTCAAATACATACGTACAGGGTCTTCGATGCTTACACCGTCAGGAACAGACAAATCAATGGATTCTACATCCACTTCATCTTCTTCCTCCAAAATGATTTCGTCATCATCGTCATCGCCTTCTGTAATTCTAAGAACATCGATATTCTTTGCTTCTAACATTTCCAGAATCATTTCAAACTGTTCTGCATTTAATTCCATATCCTGAAAGAAATCGCTTATTTCCTGATATTCCAGCACATTTTTCTTTTTCTGTGCAATAGACAAAAGCTCCTTTAATTTCTCTTTAAACTTTTCCATTGTGTTCTCATCCATGATTGTGTTGTCCTCCATAACTGTTTTTATTTTGTCCTTAATCTAAAGAAATATGCAATTTCTCTAATTCCTGTAAAATACTTTTTCCTGCCAAAATTCTCTGCAATCCTGCCATATCGGAAGGATCTGAATTTTTATTCAGGTTCTCTAAACTGTGCTGTTTTACCTTCAACACAATATCTTTCACCGCTTTTTCTTCTTCTATTTTCCCTTCCAAAGCTTCAAGTTTGGTGTTGAACAGTGCTGCTGCTTTTCCCTGTTCTTCCTGATTCTGGAAAATATTAAGAATCTGTGCGGGATTTAATTTATGTTGTTCCAGTTGCTCAAATAAATGCAGGGCAACTGTTTTATAAACACCCTCGTCAAAGTCCTCAATGGTGATATACTTTTTAATCTGAGGGTAAATATTCGGCTTCTCAATTAACCACGTAAGCAATAATTTCTGCCCCTGCTCTCCTGCGCTGTCTGCATCCTTTGTTTTCTTGACTCGTTCCGGTTCTTCCTGCCGTTTTGCTGCCGGATCCATTTGCAGACCAAATTTGTTCACAAGACTTTCCAGATTGGCAAAGCCAATATGATATTTCTCTGCCACAGCCTCCAGATAATTGTTTCGTTCAATTTTTTCTTCAAAGGTCAAAAGCTTCTTTGCCAGTTCATTGATAAACAAGGTCTTGCTTTCCGGATCTTTCAAATCGTATTGTTCTTCCAATACACTGATTTCAAAGAAAAATGCATTTTGTGCGTTCTGAATCCGTTCTTCATAAGCTTCCTTGCCCAGATTTTTAATAAATTCATCCGGGTCCTTATATGGCTTCATATTAATTACCTTTACCCGAAGCCCTGCCGACTTACAAATCGGGATGGCTCGCAATGCCGCCTTAACACCGGCACCGTCGCTGTCGTAAGAAAGCATTACTTCTTCCGTATACCGCTTCAGCAAGCTGGCATGTCCCGAAGTAAATGCTGTTCCCAAAGATGCCACCGCATTTTGAAATCCTGCCTGATGTAAGGAAATCACGTCCATATAGCCCTCGCAGATAATCACATAAGGTTTCCTTGAGGTTCTGGCAATGTTCAGTCCATATAAGTTTCTGCTCTTTTCAAACACTTTGGTTTCCGGAGAGTTTAAATATTTCGGTTCTCCTTCTCCCATAACTCGTCCACCAAAACCGATAACTCTGCTGTTTACATCCATAATCGGAAACATCACACGATTAAAAAATTTATCGTAAATGCCTCTGGCTTCGTCAAAGGTAATCAAGCCGGATTCCCGCAATACTGCATCACTATAGCCTTCGTTTTTCAGATACCGGTACAGCTCGTCCCTGTATTTTCCGGCATATCCCAAGCCAAACTTTTTGATGGTTTCTTCAGACAATTCTCTGCCGGTCAGATACTGATACCCTAATCTGCCATCTTCCTGCCTTAATTTATAGCAGTAAAAGTATGCCGCCTTTTTATTGATTTCCAACAGCGTCTTCCGCAAATCGGAAGCCCGCCTGCTTTCTGCATCATTATTTTCTTCCGGCAGTTCCACACCGGCCCGCTCCGCCAACATTTTTACTGCCTCTACAAAATCATAGTTTTCATACTGCATTACAAAGGTATATACATTGCCCCCTGCACCACAGCCAAAACAGTAATACATCTGCTTGGAAGGTGTCACCGAAAAGGACGGTGATTTTTCATTATGAAAAGGACACAGCCCGAAATACGAGCTTCCTTTTTTTTGTAATTTTACATATCCTGACACCACGTCTAAAATATCATTTTTCATTCGGATGTCTTCAATCAATTCATCACTATAATACATTCCTTATCCCTTCCATGCTCTTGGAATATACAGTTGGGCGAATTTTGATATAGCGTAGGAATCTGTCATTCCTGCAATGTAATCACAGATTAACCTTTCTTTCTTTTCGCCTCGTTCCAATAATCCGGTAAATTCTTCCGGCAATTCTTCAAAATTCATTTCATAATATTCATACATCGCCTGCAGCATATTTTTCGCTTTCCGTTCCTCGTTCTTTGCCACCGGATTGCAGTATACGTTTTCAAACATATAACTTCTAAGCCCCTGCATTGCCTGATGTATCTTTTCCGACATAATAATGTCATTCTTGTTCTCACTATGTATCACAATATCGTGTATCATGGTATTTAAGCGTTCTCTTGTACTGTTTCCCAGTACATCGGTGTGTTCTTTCGGTAAAATCTCCTCTTGAAGCATCCCCGCCCTGATAGCATCATCGATATCATGATTAATATATGCAATTTTATCGGATAAGCGGACAACCTTTCCCTCCAAAGTATATGGCATACTCGCCGTCTGATGGTTTCGTATCCCATCCCTTACTTCTTTTGTCAGATTTAGTCCTCTTCCTTTTTTCTCTAAAATCTCCACTACCCGGACACTTTGTTCGTTGTGTGCAAATCCGTCCGGACAAATTTCGTTTAATGCACGCTCGCCAGCATGCCCAAATGGCGTATGCCCCAAATCATGTCCCAATGCAATCGCTTCCACTAAGTCTTCATTTAACTGCAGTGCTTTTGCAATGGTTCTGGCTGTCTGCGCCACTTCTAACGTATGGGTTAGTCTTGTTCTGTAATGATCTCCTTCCGGGGATAAAAAAACTTGTGTCTTATGTTTCATTCGTCGAAAAGATTTAGAATGTAGAATACGGTCACGATCTCTCTGGTAAACCGTGCGGATGTCACATTCTTCCTCCGGAACATCTCTCCCTGCTGATTCTGCGCTCAAGGTTGCAAACGGGCTTAAATATTCCAGTTCTCTTTGTTCCATTGTTTCACGTATTGTCACAGAAAACACCCCCATATTTATAATTCGCCTCAAAAAAGCAAAATCCTTTATTTTTCTATAATTAATTTTCGGACATATTTTTTCAAAACTAAAGTGCTAAAACGAATTATCTGATAATTTCCATAACAAAAGGTGCTACTACCACTGTCAGAATTCCTGTCACTACAATAGCTAACGAACTCATCGCACCCTGTATTTCTCCCAATTCTATGGCTTTTGAAGTACCAATGGCGTGGGAAGCTGTGCCACAGGCAAGTCCCTGAGCTACCGGTTCTTCAATTTTTAACAACCGAAATAATTGGGCGGCAATGGTGGCTCCCAATATTCCCGTGATAACCACACTGACTACCGTAACCGAAGTAATTCCGCCTAATTCTTCACTAACGCCAATGGCTATGGCTGTGGTTAATGATTTTGGAATCAATGCAGCTTTCAGTTCCGGCGAAAGTCGAAACGCCATCGTCAACACGCCAATGGCTATGGCATGAGAAACACATCCTGCACCAATACTTAACAGGATTGCTGTCACATTTTTCTTTAAGATTTCAAACTGGCGATACAAAGGCACTGCCAGACATACCGTAGCCGGTGTCAGGAAATAGGTCAGATACTGTGCACCATAATTATATGTGTCATAGTCAATATCAAATACCAATAACACCGCAATTACAAAAAGAATACTAAGCAGCAAAGGATTACAAAGGGTAAGTTTCACTTTTTTGCTGATTATCGTTGCCACCCAGTAAAAAAGCAGACTGATTACAATTCCAAAGTATACTGATTCTGAAAGTAACTCATTCATTTCCTCTGTTTCCTTTCTTTTTACCATGTCGAATAATTGCCTGTGAAACCAATCCGGTCACTGCCATTACCAACACTGTCGTTACCACTGTAATTACAAGGATCGCAACGATACTTCCTTTCAATCCCGGCAATACATCCATCATACTTACTGCTGGGGCAATAAATAACACCGGCATAATATTTACAAAAAAATCTGCTGTTTCTTCTATTTGTTCCAATTTTATCAAACCACTGACTAATGCCAGAAATAAAAGCACCAGCCCATATACACTTGCCGGTACGGAAAACGGCAATACCAGATTTAGAATTTCTCCCAAAAATGTAATACCGCCAATTATCGCAAACTGAATTAAATATTTCATAGGATAGCCTCTCTTATCGCCATTATTTATATAGAAAAGACTGTTTCAGAACGAGAAACAGTCTTTTCAGGCTGGTTAACCAACAATATCTGTAATATCTACCTTCTGTCTGTCATTTAAATGCTTATTTACATACAGTTCCATCATTTGCAGGTTGTCACGAAGACTTACCAATGACGGAATCGCTTTATCACTGGATATTGTTATAATATCAATCGCCTTCAATTCATCATACAATCTTGCCACTGCTGTCTGAATTTTTTCTAACTGTTCTACGTTTACAAATTTACCCTCGTTTTTACGAATGTCCAGTTCAAATTCCAACGCCAGAAGGATTCCGGCATCTCTCGGATCGCTTTTTCCTTCTTTGCCTTTCTTCTTAATATCTTCCATCATAAGAACAATATTTTCCTCTGACATATCTTTGAATTTTCTTTCCATAAAAAGTTCCTCCCTAATATTATCTGTTTTTCTTTGTAAATTATACTTGTTTCATTTAGTTAAAATAAACAAGGTCTTCTTCTGCCGGTTCTGCTTTTTCAATCTTTTCTGCATACAGCACCGGACCGTCCCCCTGATAATCTTTCTGATATTCGCAACCGATTTCTGCGGTCACGTAAATCCAATCTCTTACATTATAATCTGCAATCATGCTGTTTTCACATTTGCAGACAAATCCGATAAATCCGATGTCATCTGCACAACATGTCATGGCAAATCTTCCCGGCACAAAAGAACCTTTTGGAAGTTTTGGTGATTTGTACACAACTGCTTTAAATCGAATCTTTTTCCCTACGTATTTCTGTGGGTTATCTGCTGCATCCAGATACCAAAGACCATAATCATCATCTTCCACTTCAATCACCGGTGCATTGATGTCAAATGGCATTTCTTCCTCAATATCTGTATCCGGCATACCATCTTCTGACTCAAAATAAATCTGTGCCCTTCTGTTTACCGCTTTGATACTCTTTCTCAATGCCGGTTTCTTAGTATCTTTATTACAGCGATTAAAGATTACCATATCCGCATCTGTAAAATGGCTCATCATCAGTGAACGCATATTATTAAGATACAATTCAAAGGTTGGTGCTGCTACGGTAGTAATTACCTGCACCAACTGCCATCTTCTTGGCATTAATTCAGATGACATAGCTTCCGGTGTCCACATTCCGTTATATTCAATAATAACTTTCTTTGGTTTGTATTTTTTTTGACATTCTGCGTAAAATTCTGCAGTTAACTGTTCTTTGTCTTCCACTTCTACCACAGAAATATTGCAACGCTTCAGTCCTTCTTCTGAATACTCTGTTTCTCCCTGTTCACAGGAAATCAAAAGCACCGGTTCTCCTGTAAAAAGATCTTCATCCTGTAATGTATCATTAATGAAAGTAGATTTTCCACTTTCCAAAAAGCCCATAAAAACGTATACTGGTATTTCTAACATAATCTGTACCAAGCCTTTCCAGTTTTAAATTCCAAATAATTCCTGAATTTTGTCTGTATCAAGATTTGTTCCGATAACACAAAGTCTTCCAGTATAATCCGCTGCTCCTGTTCTAACTTCATATTCTCCCGGAACTAAATCAAAGTGAATCCATGTTCCATCTTCTGCCGGCAAAATTCCTTTAGCACGAAGAATTGTTCCATATTCACTGCCATTAGCAAGTTTTTCTAAAATTGCCTTTACATTGCTTTCTTCAAATTTGTGAGGTGTTTCTGTACCCCAGCTTGTAAATACATCATCTGCATGATGATGGTGATGGTCATGATCGTGGCCACAACATTCGTGATCGTGGTCATGATGATGCTCATGGTCATGTCCGCAACATTCGTGGTCATGGTGATGTTCATGGTCATGTCCACAACATTCGTGATCGTGATCATGATGATGCTTATGGTCATGTCCACAACATTCGTGATCGTGGTCATGGTCGTGATGATGGTGATGTCCACATTCCGGACATATTTCTTCTTCCTTCATCATTTCATCCAACAGAGAATGTTCCTGTTCCATTGCCTTTAAAATCTGTGCTCCCTCAAGGCTTTCCCAAGGCGTTGTGATAATCACGGCATTTTCATTGTGTTCTTTGATTGCCTGCACACACTTGTCTAATTTTTCCATTGTCATATTCTGTGTACGACTTAACACAATTGTCTTTGCACTTTCAATCTGATTATTGAAAAATTCTCCAAAGTTTTTCATATACATAGCAGCTTTTGTAGCATCCACAACGGCTGTTGTACTATTCAAATAAATTTCTACATCTTCGTTAACGCCCTGCACAGCCTTAATTACATCTGATAATTTACCAACACCCGATGGTTCAATGATAACTCTGTCCGGCTGATATGTGGTAAGTACCTCTTTTAATGCTGTACCAAAATCTCCTACCAAAGAACAGCAGATACATCCTGAATTCATTTCGGTTACTTCCACACCGGCTTCTTTCAAGAAACCACCATCGATTCCGATTTCTCCAAATTCATTCTCAATCAGTACAAGTTTTTCGTTTCCTAAAGATTCCTTGATTAACTTTTTAATTAAAGTAGTTTTTCCTGCTCCTAAAAAGCCGGAAATAATATCTATCTTAGCCATGTTCTATGTCCCTTTCTATATTTTCGCAATATTTTTATTATACCTCTATTTTTCAGTATTTTCAAGTTTTGCAAATAGCAAAAAACTGCCACAAAATTAATTTCTTAATTCTGTAGCAGATTCATTATGCGGGAGATGGGACTTGAACCCACACGACGTTGCCATCACTAGATCCTTAGTCTAGCCTGTCTGCCAATTCCAGCACTCCCGCATGTATTAAGTTTTACTGCCTCAGCAGTACAAACGTTAGTTTACTACCTTTGACAAGATTTGTCAATAGGTTTTTTAAAAAAATTTTATAAATTGTTGGAATTATTTAAATAGTGGTAAAAATAGGGACAATTAATGAGGTCATATGTAATTTTCTTTATACATCAATCCACTGGATAAATGCCGTTTTATCCGAGCTGTTATATCCGGCATTCTTGTAAAAATTCAATGTTTTTTCTTCTTTCGAACCAGTCAGCAACATCATTTTATAACAATTATTCTCTTCTGCTATTTGTTTTGCATAGTTTAAGCAATCTGTTGCATACCCTTTGCCACGACAATCCTTGTGTGTAACCACATTTTCTATAAAGGCATACGGTCTTACATTTCTTGTCAAATTAGGTATAATAACGCACACACAGGAAGATACAATTTTCCCATCAATTTCGCACACAATAAGATGATGCTCCGTATCTGTTATTATCTTTTCCCAAGTCTTTTTTAAGTGTTCTGATTCTTCCGGTACCTCTTTTTCATGTAGATACAAATACAGTTCCAGAATTTCTTTTAAATCATCTTTGCATGCTTCTCTTATCATAATATATATCCTCCCATTCATTCCTCGTTATCGCATATGCATAAGAAATCTTATTTTTTTCGTCTTCATACTCTTTCACTTTCGTCATACCATTTGCGATGGCTGTAGAATACGAACCTACATTAGTATATTTCATGTAAGAGTACAGACAATCATATTGGGTATTTTCAAATGCCCAATCTCTAACAGCCTTCGCCGCTTCACTTCCAAATCCTCTTCTCCAATATTTCTTATGAATATGATACCCTATTTCCGGAAGCAATTCTCCATCAATATTCTGGATTGTTACTCCACAGTCACCTATAAACCCACCAGTACTTTTTAGAATAACAGCCCATAAGCCAAATCCATATTCTTTGTAGTTTTTAAGATTCCATGTAATCCAACCTTTTGTACGTTCTTCATCAAAAGGCTTCGGATAATGCTGCATCGTTTCTGGGTCTGACATAATTTCAAATAGTGCGTCAAAATCATCCAGCGTATATTCTCTTAATATTAGTCTTTCTGTTTCAATGACCATTTTGATTCTCCCTTAATGTTACTCATTTTTATATAATATCCCAAATCTCTGTCAGATTATCAACCACATAATCAGCTTTTTCTTCATTATTTCACCTTTCCTTAATTGCACAAATCCAATCTATCTCTATAAAACCGTACTACCTTAACGTTCCCATCCATTTCCGTAGAACCTATGGAAAAACCACATTTTTCTGTATAAAACTTCACAT
Organism: uncultured Lachnospiraceae bacterium; assembly: GCA_964450185.1. Taxonomy (GTDB): domain Bacteria; phylum Bacillota; class Clostridia; order Lachnospirales; family Lachnospiraceae; genus RUG11237. Next base: position 20,883 of record CAYVCL010000031.1, read on the forward strand.
TTTCTTCCTTATCTACCGGTGTTACTAAAGTAAATTTTTTCCAGTCTTCGTAATAAGATAATGCAAATTGAAAAGCTTTCGTTCCAATTCCTTTTCCTTGATATTCTGGTATTACACACAAGCAACCAACTTCATATATCCCATTTTCCATCCCCATACAAGAAATCGCACCAACCGGCTTATCATCGCATAAAATCACAAACTTAGGATAACGTATAATTGACTTCTCCATCATTTCTTTGGTTTTACCATATCCGGGACATTCACCATATTTTACATAATCGCTATAAAACGCCGCATTATAAATATTTATTAGTAATTGTGCATCTTCTATATTAGCTTTTCTATATGCAAGAACCATAATAATCTCCTCCTTAAATTTAAATGTACCACTTACAGATAAAGCAGATGTTTTTGCCAAAGTTTTCAAGCCAAAGGCGGTGTAACAAAGTGTAACACAAAAATTTCATACTGACAAAAGAAAAAAGCCTTGAATACTCAAGGCTTTTCTTTCAAAAGCAATGCGGAAGATGGGACTTGAACCCACACAGGCCGAAGCCTACAAGAACCTGAATCTTGCTCGTCTGCCAATTCCGACACTTCCGCATGACCATTAATTATGTTATCAAGTTTTTGCAGAAATGTCAATCATAATTTTCAAAATTTTTTAGAAAATTGCGAAAACTTCATTTCCGGCTATGCGCCGAAAATACGCTGAAATTCTTCATCTTCACACAAAATTTTTTTCGCCAGTTCTCTGTACTGTTCTTCATGAATGTAAGTATGACGATAGGGTTTGATAGATGGTGCCAAGTCAATGGCCTTCATAAAATCTTCCCGCTTTAATCCCAGTGTAGCTGCATAATCAAAAAATCCTGTATTGGTAAATATGGTGTGAATTCGCTTATATCTGTGATTCTGCACCAAACTCATCAAATAAGTTGCAAGCCCTACCTGTATTCCATGAAGCTGTGGTACTTCTAAAATTTTATCTAAAGCATGGGAAATCAAATGCTCGCTTCCACTGGATGGTGCGCTGTTCCCTGCTATTTCGTTGGCAATACCACTCAATGCAAGAGAATCCACCAATTCTCTTAAAAACAAATCATCTTTAATACTGTTACTTTCAAATGATGTGCGCACAAAACTGTTGACTGCTTTTTTCGCAATCATCATTGCAAAGTCATTCAAAGTATCATATCCCTGTTTGTCTTCATACAACCAGTCATACAACGCTGTAATCTTTGATACCAAATCACCAATACCGGAATAAATAAATTTATCCGGCGCACTTTTTATTACGTCGGTATCCACAATAATTCCATATGCAAGTCTTGCCGGTACGGAGGTTCTTTTCCCTTCTACCAGCAAGGAAGCACTGGAACTGGAAAATCCATCACTAGAAGCGGAGGTAGGAATGCTGATGAATGGCATCTTTCTTAAATATGCTGCATATTTTGCCACATCAATCACTTTACCTCCGCCAATTCCTAAAATAGCCTGAGTTTTTGTATTAATTCCAAAAGCCAATTCCACAATGTCATTGATATCGGTAGAATCCAATTCTCTGTAATCCAACAGTTTAATATCATTTTCCTTTAAGGATTCCATAACCGTTGCCCCAAACATATCAATTAGTCCATTTCCAAAGAACACTACCACACTGTGAAATTCGTTTTCTTTTAAATATTTTCCTATTTCACCTAGCGTTCCACTTCCCACCTTCAAAATCGATGGTATGGAAATCCTGCTTCCCATCACATTCTTCATATTCGCCCTCACACATTAAGATTCTTTGCCTTCCATAATAGCTGCTAATACTTTATCATCTCTTGCCTGATTGATTCTGCTCAACACATCTTCAGCATAACTGGTGGTAGGATCTTTCTTCTGTTCCTCAGCCACAGCACTTACTTCTTCTGCGCTTCCTTCCACTTCCAGCGGAAGATACATTTCATTTCCTTCTTCGCCAATGATGTTTTTCTTTTCTTCATAGTTACAATTATACCACTTTACAATATTTTTATGCTCTCTTTTGTTACGGATATCGATTAAATCTTCCATTTCCCTCACTCCTTTATTCTAACAATCAACAACCAAAACTTTCAAAAAATTCTATCTGCTCCGCCTCGGATTTATCCTTACAAAAGGCGGTTAGCTTCTGCAGCAAAGTAAGATATTCGTTTAACAATCCATCTGTCTTTTCATGGATTAGACCTATATTATCTTCTTTACCTGCAAATTCCATCTCCTTTGCATGTGCCGATAATTCCATTGCCCCAATGGAAGCAGCCGAACTTTTTAAGCCGTGAACAGCGGTAATATAGTCCTGCCACTGCTCTTCTTTATACAGTTTTTTAATAAGAGGAAGCTTTCTTCTTCCCTCATTAATAAATACTGTCAAGATATTTTGATATAATTCTGCGCTATCACCGCAGGCTTCAATCCCTTTATCAAGCTCTATTTGCGTTGGAAATAAAATATTTTCCTCTGCCATGGAATCAGCCTCCTTTTCGCCATTGTTATATATTAAATTATAACACAAAGCGACTTTTTTTGCAATTTGCACAGAATACTTATTTTATTTTTTACATTTTCTTATCAATTTCACTATATTTTTGTCTATTTCATTCCACTTACATGAGAATAATATTCCTTTGGCACATAACCGCGGATGAAAATTCCCTCTGCTCTATATTCTTCTTCCAACAAACTTCCATATTTTCGCACCAACTGAATGACAGAAGTTTCTGCATAAGGCACAACTCTTTCCACATACATTTGTCTGGAATGAAGATACTCTCTGATAAGCTCCTTAATCTCTTCAAATCCTGCGCCTTCTCTGGCAGAGATTCCAAGAACCGACTTCGCCTGCGGGTCTTTCAATTCTATACTAAGCTCCATTTCCTGAACCTTATCTATTTTGTTAAACAGTGTGTAAACGGGTTTATTTCCCACTTCCAAATCTTCCAACGTCTTATATACCGTTTCCATTTGGGATTCCATCTGGGGATTGGAGGCATCTACCACATGAAATATGATATCTGCGTATTTTGCTTCCTCCAAAGTACTTTTAAAGGCTTCAATCAAATGGTGTGGCAGTTTTCGGATAAATCCTACGGTGTCGGTAATCAGCACCTGTTCTTTGTTCTCCAATTCCAGTACCCTTGTGGTTGGATCTAAGGTCGCAAAAAGTTTATCTTCCTCCAATACATCTGCTCCGGTCAAAGCATTTAACAAAGTTGATTTTCCTGCATTGGTATACCCCACAATCGCAATCACCGGCTGTGTACTGTCCATTCTCTGCTTTCGCATTACTTCCCTGTGACGTTTTACATCATTTAATTCGCTGTTTAACTGGGCAATTCTGCTTTTTACCAAACGTCTGTCCATTTCCAGTTTCTTCTCTCCGGGACCTCTGGTACCAATTCCTCCACCCAGTCGTGAAAGAGAACTTCTAAGACCTACCAAACGTGCCAGACGGTATTTTAACTGCGCCAGCTCTACCTGAATTTTTCCTTCTGCAGTAGTTGCTCTGTTTGCAAAAATATCCAAAATAATCAAAGTTCTGTCCATCACTTTGATATCCAGTTCCAATTCTAAATTGTGCATTTGGGACGGTGATAATTCGTCATCACAAATAACACCGGTTGCATTGGTTTCCCGGATAAGTTCTGCCACTTCTTCTATTTTTCCTTTTCCGATGTATGTTTTTTGGTGAATTGCCTCTCTGTTTTGAATCACTTTTCCAACAGTAATAGCTCCTGCAGTTGCCGCCAATTCTTCTAACTCATCAATACTTTCTTCTGTTTCTCTCTCGTTTCCTGTGTTCACTCCAATTAGTATGACATACTCTTTTACTTCTTCTATATTTTCCATGCATTCCTATCCTTTATTTTTATTTTTCCTTTTTCATTTCATAAAATCGGCGCTTATATTTCAAATTGGAATATTCTGTAATCCGTTTCATATAAATCACATCATAAGCACCACCCACAGCTCCCACTACCGGAAAGCCCTGCAAAAACTTCATATACAAAAGTTCCTTTGATAATAACCCTGCTGTTTTGCGAATCATTTCTTCTCTCTGGTAATCATGCGGAAGACAACGATATTTCATATATTCATTTACCTCTTTATTAATCCACTTCATTTCCTCCCCATAACTGACCGCACCCTGAATCAATAAAAGGATAAAATATTTTTCTTCCTCTGAATTGTAATCAAATCCATAGCTTAATGCAATTTCATAAATTCCTTTCAACATCATTCCGGTAAACAATGGGATATCCGGCAAGCCAACTCCCAACACACCCAATCCGATACCTGACACACTGGATAATACAACGTTTTTTGCACTGTTTACACCGGCTTTCTTAGAAAAAGCAGTTAATGACTTACGATTTTTCCGCACTTCGTCCGTATACTCATTAATCTGATAGACTTTCTCCATTTCTTCCCGATTATAGGTCTTTTCAATAATGCCCGTTCCTTTGTCAAATATCAGCGAAAACGCTTTCCCAAATGCCTGTTCCAACGTACCTTGCAATTTTTCCGGAACTTTTTCCTGAAGCTTTTGGTTCAAAAAAGATTCTTTCTTTTCCATACGTTTACTTAAGAATTTTTCTTCCTGTCTTATTAAGTTATTCCACTCTTTTTCCATTGGCGGAACTTTCTGAAAAAAATTAATCTGTGCCAATATTCTCACCCCATTATTTCATATTGCATCATTTCATATTTCACCTGACTTCCCTCTACAATTTCCGCCGGAAGCAACGCTCTTGCCACAAGTTTTAAATCATCACTTTCTATATCCGTTCTTTTTAAATTCGCATAGTCACCGTCAATGCTGACCACTTCATAATACCATGTTTCAATAAGTTCCTCCTAGTTTGCACGTTTTTCTCTATTTTATCACACCTTTGTTTGTATGTGGGAAATATTTTCTGCGGATGGGCAATGTTGACTGAATTTTTATCATAAAAGTGTCACTTTGAGCGGATATGAATATATAGCTTGTTTTAAGCATAAAAAATCCCCGAAAACCTTGAATTTTCGGGGTTAATATTTAATTAAGCAAGTTTAGACTTAGCTAATTCTGCTAATGTTGCAAATCCTTCTGCATCATTTACAGCCATTTCAGCAAGCATTTTTCTGTTTACTTCAACACCTGCTAATTTTAATCCGTACATGAATTTGCTGTAAGATAATCCGTTGATTCTTGCAGCAGCGTTAATTCTTGCAATCCATAACTGTCTGAACTGACGTTTTCTTTCTTTTCTACCTGCGTAAGAACTTGTTAAAGCTCTCATTACAGACTGTTTTGCGATTCTATACTGTTTGGAACGGGCTCCTCTGTAACCTTTAGCCAGTTTTAATACTTTTTTATGTTTTTTCTTGGCATTCATGCCGCCTTTAATTCTTGCCATTTCTCTATTTCCTCCTTATAAATTAGATGTAAGGTAAAATCTTCTTCATTGTCTTTACGTTTGTTGCATCTGTCATTGCAGGTTTTCTAAGATTTCTCTTTCTCTTAGTTGTCTTCTTTGTTAAGATATGGCTCTTATAAGCTTTATTTCTCTTTAATTTACCTGTACCTGTTGCTTTGAAACGCTTTGCAGCGGCTCTTTTAGTTTTCATTTTTGGCATTTTATTTTCCTCCTATACTATCTTTCTATTTTAACGTTTTTCAGTTAAAAACATCATAATGCTTCTGCCTTCTAATTTGGCAGGTTTTTCTACAACTGCAACATCTGCAAGCTGTTCTGCAAAATCATCTAAAATGTGTTTGCTCTGCTGCATATGTGCCATTTCTCTTCCGCGGAAACGCAATGTGACTTTAACTTTATCACCTTTTGCAATAAACTTTCTTGCTGCATTTACCTTTGTCCGTAAGTCATTTTCCTCAATGTTTGGAGATAAACGAACTTCCTTTACATCGATTACTTTCTGTTTTTTCTTGGCTTCTTTTTCTCTTCTCGCCATTTCATATCTATACTTTCCGTAATCAACAATTTTGCATACCGGTGGTTTCGCTGTTGGAGCAATCTTAACCAAATCAAGCTCTGCTTCTTTTGCAAGTGCATATGCTTCCTTGGCAGACATGATTCCTAACTGTTCTCCATCTTCACCAATCACACGTACTTCCTTATCTCTAATTTGTTCGTTAATCATTAAATCGCTAATAACCGTGCACCTCCATCACATTTTGAAAAAATTTATGTCTTATTAATGAGCAAAAAAATAAGTAGATAGACAGACTACCCACTTACTGATCAAACTTACGCTTTAAAATCAATATAAACACTTAGTCGCCCGATTGCGCTAAGGTGAGAGCGGATACTCTGCTTTGTTTTTATTTGCTTTTCACAACTCCTATAGAATATCATAAGACACCTGATGTGTCAAGCAATTTTTTCAATACATATTTTTTTATTTTTCCTACATACTATCCTTGTACAACAAATCAACTATTTTACCGGAGGTGTCATTATGACAAAACTAGATTGTAGCGCCACAAGCTGTACTTATAATAAGGATAGACTGTGTGCAAAGGGAGATATTTTAGTAACAGGTTCCGCTGCTGAAAAATCAAGCGAAACCCAGTGCGGTAGTTTCATTGGTGCCGGCAGAGATTGCTACTGCAACAGCTCCTCTGACGGAAAAGAAAAGATTGCCGTAAAATGCGAAGCAATCAACTGTATGTTCAACGAAAACCGCGCCTGCTCTGCTGAACACATTGGTATTTCCGGTCAGCAGGCTCATTCTTCTTCTGAAACAGAATGTTCCAGCTTCCAGAAAAGATAATGGTTTCCATTAAAATCCGGGGAGAAAATTCCCCGGATTTTCTTATTATTTATTTTCTTCTACTTCGATTTTACGAATTTCTTTTGTTCTGATTTCTTTGCAGATTGCATCAATAAATTCTCCCAATGGCTTCTGACCTTCATCACCTAAGAATCTGCTTCTGACAGAAACTAAATTCTGTTCTTCTTCCTGCTGTCCCACAACAAGCATGTATGGAACTTTCTGAAGTCTTGCTTCTCTAATCTTGTATCCGATTTTTTCTGCACGATTATCTACTGTTGCAAGAATGTCGTTTTTCTTTAACTCAGCTTCCACTTTTTCCGCATAATCTTTGTATTTTTCAGAAATTGGTAATACTCTTACCTGTTCCGGACATAACCATGTTGGGAACATACCTGCATATTTTTCAATCAGCCATGCAAGAGTTCTTTCGTAACATCCCATACTTGTTCTGTGAATAATGTATGGACGAACTTTTTCTCCATTCTGGTCTACGTAATACATATCAAACTGTTCCGCAAGCAATGCATCCCACTGAATTGTAATCATGGTATCTTCTTTGCCATATACATTCTTTGCCTGAATGTCTACTTTTGGTCCGTAGAATGCTGCTTCTCCTTCTTCTTCAAAGAATGGAATTTCCAATTCATTTAACACATTACGGATTCTCTGCTGTGTTTCTTCCCACACTTCTGCAGAACCAATGTATTTTTCAGAATTATTCGGGTCCCATTTGGATAAGCGGTAAGTAACATCTTCTTCTACACCAAGAGTTCTTAAGCAGTATCTTGCCAAATCAAGACATCCCTTAAATTCTTCATCCATCTGATCCGGTCTTACAATCAAATGACCTTCAGAAATTGTAAACTGACGCACTCTGGTAAGTCCATGCATTTCACCAGAATCTTCGCAACGGAACAGAGTAGATGTTTCACCGTAACGAAGTGGTAAATCTCTGTAAGATTTCTGGCTTGCTTTGTATACATAATACTGGAATGGACATGTCATTGGACGAAGTGCAAACACTTCTTTGTCTTTTTCTTCATCACCCATAACAAACATGCCATCTTTATAATGATCCCAATGTCCGGAAATCTTATACAAATCACTTTTCGCCATCAATGGTGTCTTTGTTCTTACATAACCACGCTTTTCTTCTTCATCTTCAATCCATCTCTGCATGGTCTGAATCATTTTTGCACCCTTTGGCATTAACAATGGAAGTCCCTGTCCAATTACATCTACCGTAGTAAATAATTCCATTTCTCTTCCAAGCTTATTGTGGTCACGTTTTTTGATATCTTCTAAATGAGCTAAATATGCTTCTAATTCATCTTTTTTATTGAATGCTGTTCCATATACACGAGTCAGCATCTTATTCTTTTCATTTCCTCTCCAATATGCACCTGAGGATGAAATCAATTTAAATGCCTTGATGTTCTTTGTGCTCATCAAATGAGGTCCTGCACAAAGGTCTGTAAATTCACCCTGGCTGTAGAAAGAAATTTCTGCATCTTCTGGTAAATCTTCAATCAATTCTACCTTGTAGTCTTCTCCTTTACCCTTCATAAATTCAATGGCTTCTGCTCTTGGTAAAGTATATCTTTCCAATGTTTTTCCTTCTTTGATGATTTTTTTCATCTCTTTTTCCAAAGCATCTAAATCTTCTCTGGAAAATGGTTCACATTCAAAATCATAGTAAAATCCTGTATCGATAGATGGTCCGATTGCAAGTTTTGCTTCCGGATGCAGTCTTTTTACTGCTTCTGCTAAAACGTGAGAAGTAGTGTGTCTTAAAGCAGCCAGACCCTTTTCATCATTGGCTGTCAAAATATTTAATTCGCAGTCACTGTTAATCACAGTTCTTAAATCTACAACTTCACCGTTCACTTCCCCTGCTGTAGCTACTCTTGCAAGTCCTTCGCTGATATCTTTTGCAATGTCAATGACTGACATTTCGCCAGCATATTCTTTTACGCTTCCATCTTTTAATGTTACCTTCATATTTCTTTCTCCTTCCACTTTTCCTGATTGCTCCACAACCTAAAAAATCCCTGCCAATGCAGATAACTGCACTGGCAGGGACGAATATACGAATCCGCGGTTCCACCCTGATTGTCTGGTACCAAACCTCTTATCATGATTGTAACGTAATCAACGTGCTGTATTAAAGCAACTCCGGGGTGGTCTTCAAATAATTCCTACCGAAATGTCGCACCAAACCATTTCTCTCTGAAGATATTCCTTATCCTACTCTTCCCATCAGCGTTTTCTTTTATTTGGTTTCTTTCTAAGCTACTGCTATTCTATACCCAAACGAAATATTTTGTCAAGTTTATTCTTGATTTTCCCCAAAAGACGTTGTATTGTTTATTTGTCGAAAATTGTATTTTACGAAACATATACAACTTAAGGAGTAAATATTATGAAAAATTACATCAAAAACAAGATGAAATCTTCCATTTTATATGCGAAAACATTTATAAAATGGTTGTTTCTCTCTGTTATCATGGGGGTAATCTGCGGAATTGCCGGAACAGCATTCCATTATTCTGTTGATTTTGCCACTACAAAACGTACCCTTTACCCAAATCTTATTTTTCTTCTGCCTGTGGCTGGTTTGATTATTGTATTCTTATACCGCCATTGCGGCATGAAAGAAGACAAGGGAACCAATGCAGTAATCAATTCTGCCTGCACCACAGAAACCATACCTCCACAGATGGGATTTCTAATTTTTGCATCTACTTTTTTAACCCATCTGTGCGGTGGCTCTGCCGGACGTGAAGGTGCCGCCTTGCAGATTGGCGGAAGTATTGCTGCTGTTTTCAATAAAATATTTCATTTCACAGAGGAAGACAAGAGAATCCTTGTCATGTGCGGCATGAGCGGATTATTTTCTGCTTTGTTTAATACACCGATTACCGCTGCCGTATTTTCTCTGGAAGCCATTAAAGTGGGAAACATTTACTATGGTGCTTTGATACCGTGCCTTATGTCTTCTGCCGTAGCTTTTATTTTTTCTCACTACTTTAATATCAAACCGGTTACCTACCACATTGCAGATTTACCTGCCATCACACCAACACTGCTTATTAAAGTAATTATATTCGGTATTCTATGTGCGTTAGTCAGCATGATATTCTGCGAGTGTATGCGCCTTGCTTCTACACTTTATAGCAAATATATTAAAAATCCTTATTTAAGAGTTGTAGTAGGTTCTGTGCTTATTATCCTTCTGACTCTTTTGGTTGGTACCAGAGATTATAATGGCGCAGGTATGAATGTTATCGCCCGTGCCATTCAGGGAGAAGCTTCTCCAGAAGCGTTTCTTCTAAAAATTATTTTCACTGCACTAACGTTAGGTGCCGGCTTTAAGGGCGGCGAAATCGTCCCTGTGTTCTTCATCGGCTCTACCTTTGGATGCTTTGCTGGAACACTGTTAGGATTAAACCCTGGCGTTGCTGCTGCTTTAGGACTTGCTGCCATATTCTGTGCCTGTGTTAACGCACCTTTGGCTTCTCTCTTTTTAAGTGTGGAATTATTTGGTTCTACCAACATTCTGCTCTTTGCCATTGTGTGTGCCGTCAGCTATACTTTATCCGGCAATTACAGCTTATACAGCAGCCAGAAATTTTTATATTCCAAAAAAAGCCCTGGCTACTTAATTCAAAAACACCACAAATCCGTGTGGTAAGCCCCTTGCGAAGACGCTGTTATTTATGCTCTTTCAGCCATTCCATGGCAACATGGGCATAAATTGCACTTCCCACAGGTAGCACTTCATCGCTGAACTTTACTTTTGGATGATGCTGGGGATAGCTATAACCCTTTTCCGGCTGTCCTGCCGCAAGTGCCAACATGATAGACGGAACTTTATGACTTACATATGCAAAATCTTCCGAGCCCGATGTTTTCGGGCTCTTTTTGTTTCCTGCCATAGCATTTAACTGTCCCACAGTAAAAGCTTTTTGCTCTCCCAGTAATTCTTTCAAATACTCAGTAGTTACTTTGGATAATTCTTCATCATTTACTAACGTAGGACAGCCACTTCCAAATATTACTTCTGCTTCCCCACGAAATGTTTTTGCAATACCTCTTGCAACTTCTTCCATTCTGCCTTTTAAGAACGCTCTTACCTCTTCGTCATAAGTGCGAAGAGTACCGCCCAATTCCACTGTATCAGGAATTACATTTGCTGCATTTCCACCATGAATCGTTCCAATAGTCAGTACGGCTTCTTCAGAAAGAGAAATTTCTCTTGCATTAATTTCCTGAAGGGCAGTTATAATATGCGCTGCAATATTGACCGGGTCCACTCCTGTATTGGGCATGGAGCCATGACACCCTTTTCCCTGTATCTTAATGGTAAAATAGTCTGCTGCCGGTGCGCTGACACCACCGTCACAAATAACAGCTGTTCCCTCTGCAAAAGGCATTCCAGCCATAACATGTATCATAAGGGCTGCATCTACTTTGGGATTTTCCAGCAAACCTGCCTGTATCATATCATTAGAGCCTTCAAATATTTCTTCCGCTGGCTGAAACATTAATTTTACAGTTCCTTCGATTTCATCTTCATGGTTCTTTAAAAGCTGTGCCGCCCCTAACATCATGGTTGTATGCATATCATGACCGCAAGCATGCATTTTTCCGTTCGTAGATTTAAACTCCACATCAGCTTCCTCCTTGATAAGAAGCGCATCCATATCACCACGAATCATAAAAACCTTTCCAGCTTTCCCGCCTGCCAAAACTACAATTCCGGCTTTCCCGCAATCTTGCGGCTCATATCCCATTGCAATAAGTTCTTTTTTTACAAAAGCTGTTGTTTCTTTCAAATCAAACCCTGTTTCCGGATGACCATGTAAATAGTGACGTATTTCCATTAATTTCGTTTTATTGCTTTCTGCCTCTTGCAGCAATTCTTTCCCTTCCATAAGCTACCTCCTATATTTGCAATCGGGTAGGAGGTAAATAATTATTTTATTTACCGTCCTCCCACACCACCTAGCATACCGTTCGGTACTAGG